>QMVZ01000019.1 GCA_003661365.1 Thermoproteota archaeon
AACTGCTTTTTACGAACCTCCTTTAGAAATCAACCTTCCAGATACTCTGAAGTCGGATTCTGAGGTAGAAGTAAAGGTTACATCAGCTGGAAGACCAGTGGAGGGAGTTGTTCTCATGATTGACAACCAAAGGGCTACTACTGATTCCTCAGGCCTTGCTGAGATTCGTGTTCCAAAAGTAGCTGAGGAGAAGAAGCTAGTCTTAGTAGCTTCAAAAGAAGGATACACTGACTTTGTCAAGATAGTTTCGGTAGCTTCAGGGATTTCGTTGCCTAGCGCGTGGAAACTGGTGATCTTAGGAATCATTTTAGCGCTTCTTCTGGTACTATCTTCCATAATAAAAAGGAGAAAGTAGAGAATTCATCAGTTGTCAAGGCTTGCGAATGAAATAAGTGAGAAGGAATAATCTTTCAAGGAGTAAAATAGGTTAAGCTAAAGCCGAAAAGCTCGTATAGGTTTGAAATTCTCATACTATGAGTAAGGGAAGAGATCCTATGCCTTTTTGTTCAAAGATTGAAGAAGTGCGTTTGAAGTTTTGGGTGATAGCCTTTTGAAAGGACAAATATAGTTGCAGCTGTCGTATTACGGTGCTTGTTGTAATAGGAGGATTTTACACTTATATGCAAATGACTAAGCCAAAACATCCTACAGGAGAAGTTGTTTTAGTAGTTAAAGGCAAAATAACTAGGACAAATTTAGGAAACGAATATCACTTCGACCTTGCTATGCTCCTTTTTATTTCGCCTCCTTGCTTCTACTTTCGAATGATTAGCAAGGAGTCTAGGAACTAAACATCTCAGGCACTAGTAAGAAAATGTTAGAGGTATTCACTTGCCTAAGTTGCATAGGATTCAGCTTCAGAGTACTCAAGGGAGTATAGCCAAAATACAGCGCGAATATCTTACAAGACCAGTTCTTAGAAGCTCCTTGAGCTACTCATAAACTTTTAGAATTTTAGATATTCTAGTGCTCGAGTCCCATGTCCTCCCTTCTCAGCACCTCAATAGGAGAACTTGAACTGTCAAGCCCTGTAATAGTCGCTTCAGGCCCATTAACCTCCAGCCCTGAGACCGTTAAAAGGTTAATTCCATACAAACCAGCCGCAATCGTGACTAAGACCATAGCCATAAGACCTGCTAAACCACCAAAGCCTAATATACTCAGGTTATCCAGGTTTTCTCTCCTCAATTGCGAGGATTGGTCCGATAGGAGTCCAGCTTACTGGGCTGAGGAGGGGATTCCCAAGATAAAGAAGCTTGGTACTACAGTAATAGCCAGCATCGTTAGCCTGTCTAGGAAAGGGGAGGAGATGGGTTATCTGGCTAGGAGGATGACGGAAGCTGGAGCTGATGCCATAGAGGTGACCTGTCTCTACGACCCCGCTTACCTACCAGATCACCTAAGGGCAGTTAGATCAGAATCTGATCTCCCAATACTTGCCAAAATATCAATTCCTGAACTTAGAGACGAGTACGTTCTGAGAATGGGGAGGAAAATAATGGAAACTGGCGTCGATGCCATAGTCGCTAGCGACACATATGGTCCGTGCCTTCACGTGGACATAACAACAGGAGAACCCTTCTTAGGCAAGAAGGATGGATCTGGGAGGCTTTCAGGCCCAGCGATAAAACCCTTTACCATGTACTTTACCGCTTTACTAGCTAGAGAACTCAAAGCAACTGTGATTTCTTGTGGAGGGATCTCAAGATGGGAGGACGTGATAGAGGCCGTGTTGCTCGGAGCTTCGGCCACAGAGATATGCACCGCAATTCTATTGGAAGGAATTGAGGTTATTGGAAGGATCTTAGAAGGTCTCTCAGAATATCTCAGTAGAAGGGGGGAATCCATCCAAGAACTCAAAGGAAAAGCGCTTGAGAGAATTAAAAATAGGTTGCAACTCCCAGAACCAATAAGAGTGGGTCCTCCGAAGATAGATGTATCATCCTGCACTGGATGTGGTCTCTGTGCGAAATCCTGTCCTGTAGGAGCCATATATATGGAGAAGGAAAAGGCATTTATAGGAAAATCCTGTGAAGCTTGTGGTTTGTGCGTTTCTGTTTGCCCAGCGAAGGCAATAGGGTGGTCTTAAGTGTTCGGTTATATGGGGAAAATTCTAAGAGTGAATCTATCCAACGCTAAGGTAAGTGATCAGGAGCTAGATGGATCTCTAGCCAGAGAATATCTAGGAGGAATTGGGTTCTGCATTAAGTGGCTTTATGACATGACCGGTCCCGAGACAGATCCATTAGGCCCGGAGAACTTGCTCATTTTCGCTGCTGGCCCAATATCCGGGACTATGTGGCCAGGTAGCGGTAGATTGGAAGTTGCGGGGAAGTCTCCCCAGACAGGGCTCGCTGGATATAGCAACTCCGGAGGACACTTTGCTCCCTACATCAAGTACGCTGGGTATGATGCCATAATAATAGAGGGCAGATCTGATAAGCCAGTCTATCTATATGTTGAGGATGAGAAGGCCGAGATAAAGGATGCCTCACACCTCTGGGGGCTAAATACTTGGGAGACTGAGGACTCCCTTAAGGATGAGTTGGGAGAGGACGTTAAAGTAGCTTGCACCGGGCAAGCTGGAGAGAATCTGGTTAAAATGGCTTCCATAGTAACTGGAAAGTGCAGAGTAGCAGCTAGAACTGGACTTGGGGCTGTGATGGGGAGCAAGAGGTTGAAAGCTGTTGTCCTGAGGGGGACAAAGGGAGTGAGAGTAGCAAAGCCTGAACTCTTCATAGAACTTCTAGAAAGGGGGATAGAGAGCATAGAAGGGAGTCCTTTCTCCGAGCACTATATGGAGTTCGGAACGACGCTCCTTGTTGCACCTATGAACAGCATCGGAAGGCTTCCGACCAAAAACCATTGGAGCGGGGTTTTTTCTAAGGCTGATATGCTTAGTGGCGAGTACTTGGTTGAGCATTACAGGGTTGCGAAGAGGGCTTGCTTCTCCTGCAGGTTTCATTGCAAAAACGTCCTTAAATTAGGTAATGAGATAGGAGATCACCCGGAATATGAGACTTTGTGCTCCTTTGGATCCAATCTTATGATAGATGATCCAGAGTTCGTAATAAGGGCGAACTGGCTTTGTGATAAGTACGGCATTGACACCATTTCCCTAGGAGCCACCATAGCTTGGGCAATGGAGTGCTACGAGAAGGGGCTTCTGACAAAAGAGGATACGGGTATCGAGCTTGAGTGGGGGAACTCCGATGTGGTCGAGAGGCTCATTCACATGACAGCTTTCAGAGAGGGCTTCGGGGATCTATTAGCTGAAGGGGTGAAGAGGGCATCACAGAAGGTAGGTAGAGGGACTGAAAGGTATGCTATGCACGTGAAAGGTCTTGAAATCCCAGCTCAGGATGGAAGAGCCCAGAAGTCCATGGGAATTGCTCACGCAACAGCTGCAAGAGGAGCAGACCATCTAACGCATTGTACCTTTCTAGACGAGGTCGGATTTGAGGAGGCCATAGCCGAGAGATTTGGAAGCAAATACCTGCCCGAAATGGCCAACAGGATAAGTGCTAAGTATAAGGGCATAATGGCAAAGGAATGCGAGGATTTCACTGCTGCAGTTAACTGCATGGTGATTTGTGTTTCGGCGGGCTTTCTCTTTCCACCTCTCTTCTGGTGGGGAGAGCTTGCCCAGATCTACTCAGCAGTCACAGGGATTGATATGAAAGTCCATGAGCTCAAGATGGCTGCTGAAAGGATCGTGAATCTTAGGAGGGCATATCTAATAAGGCATGGGATCTCCAGAGCTGATGATGGACTTCCAGAGAGGTTTACTAAGGAACCAGCACCTGAAGGACCTTGCAAGGGACAGATAGTAGAAATAGAGCAGATGCTGGATGAATACTATGAGGCTAGAGGATGGGATAAGAAGACCGGATGGATTCCAGAAAAGAAGCTTCTGGAACTTGGGCTAGAAGAAGTTTCCTCACAACTGAGGGGTTTAGGAAGGTTGCCGGGGTGAGTTCGTGCTTTCCGTTGACCCGAGGAAGTGCTGTTATTGCTATTCATGTGTCCTAGCTTGCTCTTTCTTCAATGTGGAAGAGTTCTCTCCAGCCAGGGCTAAAATAAGGGTTTTAGAGTCAAAGGAAGGTCACGGAATTCCCCTGCTTTGCCTTCAGTGCCCTACTCACCCTTGTGTTGATGCGTGTCCAACTGGAGCTCTTAGGCTTGAAGATGGAGTGGTAAAGGTGGATGAGGAAATCTGTGTGGGATGCGGGAACTGCGAACAAGCCTGCCCTATAAGGGCTATTTGGATTTCCGAGGGAAAAGCAGTTAAGTGCGAACTGTGTTCCCTAGATCCACCATGTGCTAAGTACTGCCCTACAGGAGCCATACAACTAACTGATTCTCTTGAAAAGGTGGAGGAGTCGATTAGATCGATCACGACTCTGAGAAGAACTTCCTAGGGATGAAATTCCCATATCCTGGCTTCGCGAGAATGGACCCTTCTTCTGCTACTATCTCCCCACGTACTATCGTCATTACAATCCTTCCATGAACCTCATAGCCATCAAAAGGCGTATAATCAGCTATACACACCATATCTTCTTTTCCTATCCTCCACCTAGCTTTTTGGTCGATCACAGCAAGGTCAGCATCATATCCAAAAGCTATCGTACCTTTTCTTGGATAAATCCCCAAAATCTGAGCAGGTCTTAAAGAAGTAGCTTCTATAAACCTGCGAAGGGAAATTCTCCCTTTTCTGACGCCCTCGCTCCAGAGAAGCGGCATCATAGTCTCTAGTCCTGGAATCCCAGGCGGGACGCTCCAAATGCTCTCAGCTTCCTCCTTCTCTCTCCTGCTAAAGGCACAGTGATCTGATGCCATTGCATCTATTAGCCCAGAGGAAAGCCCTTCCCAAAGGGCTAGGAGGTCATTCTTTTCCCTGACAGGAGGAGTTGCCACCATCAAAGGACCTAATTTCTCATAATCCTTAGAGCTTAACAAGAGGTGATGAGGCGTTGTCTCCGCTGTAACGCGAGAAATTTTCTTTGCAGTTCTTAATGCCTCAACTCCTTTCTCACTAGAGAGATGGCATATGTGAACTGGGCAATTTGCCTCAGAAGAAAGTATTGCGGCATCAAGCACCGCCTTGCTTTCAGCTATAGCAGGTCTTGACTCTGTAAAAGCCTCGAGATCCTGCCTTCCTCTCTTTCTCATTAATTCAACGTTTTTTTGAATGATCTCCTTATCTTCCGCATGCAACGCAATGAATGTCCTTTCCTTAGATGCTATTCTCATAGCCTCCAGGAGAACCATGCTGTCGGGGATGGGATCTGGCTCACACATCATGATCTCCCCCAAACCTACGGCACCTAACCTTAGGATCTCTGGGATTTCCTTCAGGTCCTCTTTCTTGTAGATCTCGCCACAGTATAGGGAAAAATCCACTACAGCTTCTTTTTCCGCCCTTTCAAGTTTTTTCCTGAAAGTTTCAACATTCACGGTCTGCCATTCCCCAACAGAGGACATATCAGCTATAGTAGTGACGCCTCCAACGGCTGCAGCCTTTGTTCCCGTCTCAAAGGTCTCCCTTATCCAGCCTGGAGAGAAGACGTGGACGTGAGCATCTACGGCTCCAGGAACTACTACCTTTCCCTCAAGGTCAATTGTCCTATCTGCCTCCGGCATTGACGACTCAAAACCAATACACGTTATCTTTCCCCGATCTATACCCAAACATACCTCGGAAATTCCTTCTAGGAATGCTACCTTGCAGTTCTTGAGAAGAAGGTCTATCAATGCGCCTCTAATGGTAAGGTGCGGGAAATCTTTTAAGGATAGCAAGAAAGCATAGACGAAAGGAAAGAAGAAGGCAACAATCAGCTGGAACAACGATGTGTTCTAGTCTACGGGGGAGTAAAAATGGTTGGTTTTGATGGGAGAGTTATAGTTGTAGATCTAGAGAAGGGTTCAATAAAAAGGGTTTTCGCAGACAAACACCACCTAAATCTCTTTCTTGGAGGGAGAGGTTGTGCATCCTTCCTCCTTTATCAGATGGTTAAAAGGGGAATGGATCCCTTCTCCGCCGATAATCCCCTTATTTTCGGAGTTGGACCGTTTACAGGTGCTATTTGGCCATCTTCAAGCAGATTTGTAGTTGTTGCCAAGTCACCAGCAACGGAAGGACTTGGATACGCGAATGCTGGAGGCTTTTTCGGACCTTATATGAGGTTTGCTGGTGTCGATTTCTTAATACTCAAAGGAAGGGCCAATCGTCCTGTGTTCATTTTGGTATGCGATGGAAGAATTGAGATTAGATCTGCAGTCGATCTGTGGGGTAAGCCAGTTTATGAGACGGAGCAGGTTCTAAAAGATGAGGTTGGGGGTAGGAGGGTAAGTGTAGCTTGTATAGGACCTGCTGGAGAAAGAATGGTGAGATTCGCTTCTATAATCTGTGATGAAGGCAGAGTAGCAGCTAGAGCCGGTATGGGGGCTGTTATGGGATCAAAGCTAGTTAAGGGAATCGTTGTTAGTGGAGAAGGTAGGGTAGAGCCAAAGAATCCAGAAAAGTTTGAAAAGGTTTCTAAAGAGGCATTTTCCAAAGTTGTAGAAAATCCGATCCTCAGGGGGTATAGAGAATATGGGACGTCCATCATAATCTTGCCTAAAAATGATATAGGAGATCTTCCTACAAAAAACCACTATGATGGGACTTTTAGGAATGCTCACAACATTTCAGCGGAAAGAATTCACCGACTTCTTGGTATAGTACCATCTTCGTGTTTTTCCTGCCCGATTGGATGTGGGAGAAAAGTTAGGTTGAAGTTGAATGGAGAGAAAGTGTTTGAGGGAATGGAATATGAGACCATAGCTTCCCTTGGATCCAACTGCGGCAATTCTGATGCTAGATCGATAGCTGAGATGAACTACATGTGCAATGACCTAGGTCTCGATACCATATCCACCGGAGTAGTCATAGCCTGGGCAATGGAGTGCTACGAGAAGGGGCTTCTGACAAAAGAGGATACGGGTATCGAGCTTGAGTGGGGGAATGCTGAGGCAATGAAGGAGATCATAAGGCAGATAGCTTTCAGAAAGGGCTTCGGGGATATCTTGGCTGAAGGGGTGAAGAGGGCATCCCAGAAAGTAGGTAGAGGGACTGAAAGGTATGCCATGCACGTGAAAGGTCTTGAAATCCCTATGCAACAGCCAAGAACTGTAAAGATGTTTGCACTAGGCCATGCAACATCAAACAGAGGTGCTGACCATCTTTATGCTCTACCTACCATTTGCTACCCATGGCTAAGGGAGATAGCAAAGGAATGGCTTGGGCTCTCGGATGAGGAGCTGGACCAGCTGAATGACCTGGATTCCTGGAAGCAGAAGGCAAAAGCTGTAGTTTTCTCGGAAAACTTGTGTGCTGTTGCAGATTCTCTTGGCCTTTGCAAGTTTCCATTGATTGAGTCCTATGCTCTTCCACTCAGCACATTGGTTAAGGGATATAACGCCTTAGTTGGCTCAAATCTCACACCGATAGACCTCCTGAAAGCCGGGGAGAGGATTGTTAACTTGGAAAGGATGTTTAACGTGAGGGAGGGTTTCTCAAAAAAGGACGATTCATTAC
This sequence comes from Thermoproteota archaeon, assembly GCA_003661365.1. Classification (GTDB taxonomy): domain Archaea; phylum Korarchaeota; class Korarchaeia; order Korarchaeales; family Korarchaeaceae; genus QMVU01. The sequence goes on from QMVZ01000019.1 coordinate 7,583, forward strand.
CCGAGAGGTTCTTAGTTGACCCCATGCCAAGCGGGTCCTCAAAGGGTTCTGTTGTTGAGCTAGGCAAAATGCTGGAAGAATACTACAAGATCAGGGGTTGGGATCCTGCGTCTGGAGTTCCAAAGGACGAGAATATTAGAGAACTTGGCCTTAAGTTCGATTAAATAAAATGAAAGATTGCTTCTGAATGTTCATAGAAAATTTCAGCGAATAGTTTGATGATCTCCATGGTTTAGCTATCACAACGGATCTCTCTCCTATAGAGGAGAATGAGGTATTGAAGAGTCCGCAAGATTACTCTTGGCTAGAATGCTGATAACATGTCGTTTTGCAGCATTACTTCATTTCGCAGATGAGCCCTTTCATCTAGTTAGCGATCCCATAGTCTGCCTATATGCCATGGAGTTCATAGCGTTAAACCAGACAAGCTTTATCTGCCATACTTTTTCCGTAAGAAATGCGTCTCTTCAAGATATTTGCCTTTTAGATGTGACCACTGGCTGCTACGAAGAATAAATGTGATAAATAAGCTATTTCTTTTTTACTTTAGCTTATTTCCTCATGTATAGTTAGATAACAGTCCATTTAAGAAAAGCTAAGTGCTTGTCATTTTCCTGGAACTGGTCTTGCCTTCCATACTTCAATGAGATTCATTTTGAGTAAATTTGATGCAATTAGGCATAAACTTACGATTTTAACTAGTTTTTTAGAGAGGTTAGAGGTTTCCCCCTTTAGGTAGCTTGAACAGGCCTCCCCATATAGCTGGCCTATATGGAATATTATCTGCTTAAATTCCTTCTCACCGTATTTCTCCTGCAATTTGCTTTGGATCTCTAATATGCTAGTCCCTCTCTCGATTTTTTCAAGCTTCAGTAAGCTCTCCTCTAGATCTCCTCCTGTCCTGCTGACCCCGGTTAAACACCAATGAAATACGTCAACTATCTCGTTCTCTATTCCTTCTTCCCCTTCTCTGTTCATCCACCATATGCTTGGGTACTTCTCGTTCAAATAGGACTTAAAGAGCTCCCCTATTTCCTCTCCCAACCATGCCATTATATCTGCTAAGGCTAAGTGTTCATCGTAAATTCCCCAGCGCTCATATGTCCACTCCTGAGCGTCTCTTATAGTCTTAACATCTTTTAGGTGTAGTTTGTACTTCTTAATGAGTGCCATCTCCTCAGAACTCATGGGATCACCTTCCTGGTATCTGTCTGCTCTTCCATGCTTCAAAGAGATCAAAATTAATGGCATTTGCCGCTGAAAAACACCACAAAGCTATTTTTTCAAGACTTGGGAGCAGTTCTATTTGTTTCACCTTTCCCTCGAAGTAATTCTTACAAAGTTCGCCAAAAGCAGATCCTAGGAGCAAAATATTCTGTCTTACGCTAGTATACATCCGATATTTGTATTTTACACTCTCTTGGATTTCCTTTGCTGACATTTCCTCCTTAAATCCCTCTATTTTAGCTATAACCTCCCCTAAATCGGCATCAAACTTATTGGAAAGCACTAAACACCAATGAAGTATATCCGCAAGCTCCTCTTCCATGCTTTCCGCTCCTTCAGAGCCTCCCCACCACCTGTTAGGGTAGACCTCTTTAGTCACGTATGCTTTGTAGAACTCCCCAATGTTCTTACCGATAAAGGCTATGATATCCCTTGTATCCAAGAATTTGTAGTAAATTTCTTCTCTCTTCTTTATCCAATTCTGGGCCTCTTTTAGACTCTTAAGGTGTTTAATCGCATGACCAAAGTCTCTAAGAGATTCGCCTTGCATAAAACTATCGTGTTTCCCTTTTTTTAAAATCTTTTAATTATCTCACAGCTACATGATCAGATCCCGGAAATATGCTCTTGTATCTATTCAACATCATGTACCATGCCATATGTCACGCAGCTCCAAGTCCAAGTCACCACGGATTCGAAAACAATTTCTCTAGGATTTTATCGTGAACTCTGCCTGGCCCCATACATTCTCCCTTTTCTGGTGTCATACAAACATATTTCAGCCATTATGAACCCATAGCCTTCCTTAGCAAGCCTCACTAAGTCGTATTGGGTCTATTCTATCATAGGATATCCCGTAGTACTCGGTTAGCCTCCAGAATCCATCCTCCATAGTTCTAGCAGATACCTGAACCGACCCCACTATCGAGTTCGTTGGTGTAAACTTGAGCATCTATCTTTATCAACAACCTCCTGGTAACCGGAAATTCTGCCCACCCTTCGGCAAAATCTAATCCTATACCCACGTGATCCACTCCCGACCAGGTTCACAACGTAATCTATGCAATCAAGAACTCTGTGAATGGTACAATCTTTGTCTGGATCATTGCAAAGCATCCTTGCAAATGCTGTTATACCAATAACCCCTCCTTTTTTTGGCTAATGCCTCTATCTCCTCGTCCGATTTGTTTTGATATGTGTCTAGAAGAGCACAGGGTTTGAATGAGACGCTATTATGGTTGTTCACCTCCTTGACAAGTTCTATTCCCCAATCGCTTAATCCAGCATCAGTTCTCTCCTTACAACTGGCGGCTGCTATATTTCTGAAATGATAGCTCAGTTGAATTATGTTCACGCCAATATCTTTGTATAAGCGTGGCATCCTCAGGTCTCCTTCTAAAGGAGTTACATTTTGGAAGCCAAGGATAATGCCGACTTTTCCCTCACGTTTAGCTTTATATATGTATCCTGATGATTTCACAAGCATGCTAACGTCACCATTCTCTTTAACTAGGTCTTTAAGGTCTAGTATTCTCTTTATAGTCTCGGATTTGTTGTGATTCATGGCAATAGTATAGTTTATTGCGGTTACGCCGCCGTTTAATAGCTTCATAAAGTACTCCCTGCTTAACAAAGATGCATTTAACATGTCCACAATTATAGCATCCTTATGAATAGCTTAAGCCCTTTCATTAGCAGATTCAATGAGGGGCATATAAATGAGCCTTTCTAGGTTAGATAATTTTGGAGATCATCAATTCTCGGCTTTAGAGCGCCGAATAAAGCAAAGTTTTAGACAGATCCCTCTAGATGATGCAAAGGTTTAATAAGAATACTCTTTCTCCCAAAAAGAGAGGAGGAAAGGTAAAATGGTTCAAATAAGTCGGGGGGCCATAAGAACATTCATACAAATCGCAGGAATATTCTTTTTGGCTTGGGGATGTAGTCTTCTTCTGATGGCCGCGCGTAGCATCCCTGAAGTACGTGCACAAGCACTAAATAAGGGAATAATTCCACTTGCGGTGGGAGTCATTTTGATGATCGCATGGGTTTTCCTCAAAAAAGGTGGAGGTGAAGAATATGAGTAGCGAGGCATCTGGTCATGTGACTGGTTCAGCTAAAATGAAATATGGGGCTCCTATAGCATGGATTGCTATACTTGCGGCTTTAGGCACTGTTTTGCGCTTTGTGCCACTATATTTCTGGGCAGAAGGAGGTGGCTATACCGCGGTTTCTGTGATAATAGAATACTTGAATGGCTTGATCCTAGGGCCCATAGGAGGAGCAATATGCGGCCTTGTCTATGGAATCATAGGACTGTTCGTCCTTCCTGCTGCAATTCCTTGGGTAAGTGTTCTTCATCCCGTCATCATAGCCTTTACCATAGGGATGCTAGCTAACAAAAAGTGGTGGGCTGCTTGGCCTATATGCGCAGTATTCGTGGCATTACAACAATTAGTACCTTATTACTGGCCAGGACCTCCAAGCTATCCGGCTGCTCCGCAGCCTAAGTATTTTCTAGCATCCTTCTGGCTGTGGGTCCCGCTGATACTGATGCCAATTCTTGGACCTAAATTAATTCCTGAGTGGTTAAGATCTGATGATAAGAAAAAGCTGTTTGTAGCACTAGTATTCGCACTTTGGATCGCAACCGAACCAGTATGGGGTGGATGGTGGTTTGCATGGAATTGGGCATTCAGTCTGCCGCCTGACCTAAACATGGGCGTCTTCTTAACAATGTACTGGTATGAGAAGGCTTTAGCATGGGGCTCTACAGCGGTAATAGGTACAGCTTTGTTCAGCGCTCTACGTCGAAGTGGACTTAGGAAAATCCCAGGAGCTATTTGGTAAACTCTCCCCTTCCCTTTTTTGTTTTAATTTGATGAAGTTTTTTATAAAAACTGAAGAAGGTTGCATCGACATGCAAAGCGTCATCGCCATTAGAAATTTGACATACACTTATCCAACAGGAGTTAAAGCCCTAAAAGGGATAAATTTGGAGATAGAGAGGGGAGAATATATTGTGATCATGGGAGCAAATGGTGCTGGCAAGACAACCTTATGCTATTGCCTGAACGGAATAATACCTCACATAATTGGAGGAGAACTTCAGGGGGAGATATACGTGGAAGAAATTCGAACAACGGATCATAGCATAGCTGAGCTTTCACGGCTGGTGGGGCTGTGTATCCAAAATCCCGAGGGACAGCTTTTCTGTCAAACGGTTAGGGCAGATGTAGCTTTTGGTGCTGAGAACCTTTGCATTCCCAGGGACGAATTGGCAGAGCGAGTGGCCAGCAGTATTAAGGTTTGTAGGCTTGAAGGACTTGAGAATCGTTCTCCCTCCGATCTAAGTGGAGGACAAAAGCAAAGAGTAGCTCTAGCATCTATTCTAGCTATGAGATCAAAGATTATGGTTTTAGATGAGCCAACCTCCCAGCTCGATCCAATAGGGACGCTTGAACTCTTATCTGTTATTAGAAATCTCAATAAGGAGCACGGTGTTACTGTTGTAATGACAGAACACAAGAGTGATGAGATCCTGGAACAGGGAGTGGATAGAGTTATACTTCTTCACAAAGGGGAGATTGTAGCCGATGGAGACCCCGGAGAAGTCCTATCCAAGGCAGACCTGTTGGAGAGAATAGGAGTTAAGACTCCGCAGGTAATAGAACTGGCACAACATCTCAAAAGAAATGAGATTCCCATGGAAAGAATTCCGACTAACATAAATGAGGCCAGAAAGCTTCTATCTTCTCTCTTAGATAGGAAGATCTTAGAGGTAAAGCAAAAGCTGCCTCCACCTTCTTCAGTGGAGGAAAGTAAGCCCAGTAGCAGGGAACCTATCATCAAGATAGAGGATGTTTACTTTTCTTACACGCCAGAGAGCCCCGCAATCAGAGGAGTTAGTCTACAGTTCTATCCTGGAGAGTTTATTGGAATTATCGGGCAAAACGGTTCAGGTAAGACCACCCTCGCGAAACTTATAGTGGGTCTTCTAAGACCTGACAAAGGGAAGATCTCGATATTTGGGAAAGACACTCGCGAGATGACTCCTGGAGAGATCTGCAAGAAAGTGGGCTTAGCGATGCAGAATCCAGATCACCAACTTTTCTCCCTGTCTGTTAAAGAGGAGGTTGAATTCGGTCTTAGGAATCTAAACCTTCCCGATGAAGAAATAGAGAAGAGAACCGAGAGTGCGCTGAAACTAGTGGGACTTTGGGAATTTAGAGAAATGGCCCCATTTACGCTCGATTTTGGGGCACGAAGAAAGCTAACCGTTGCTATAGTGGTGGCGATGAATCCCCCAGTTATCTTCTTAGATGAGCCGACTACGGCTCAGGACTATCGGGGACGGCATGAGATAATGGAGATAATGAAAAGTCTGAATGAGAGGCATGGAAATACTATTATCGTCGTAACCCATGACATGGAGATAGTTGCAAAATATTGTAAAAGAGTTGTGGTAATGGGACAGGGCAAGGTTCTTTTAGATGGAAGCATAAGAGAAGTTTTTAGCAAATCAGAGATATTAAAACAGACCTATATTAAGCCTCCTCCGATAACTAGGTTAGCTCAGGGGCTGTCGGCCTTTGGGGTTCCACCCAGCATACTAAGCGTTGATGAGCTTATTTCATCATTGAAATTTGTAAGGGGATGAAAATGGGCATCAGATTAGAATATATCCCTAAAGACACAGTCATCCATAGGCTAAATCCCTTAACTAAAATCATTTTCGTTTTATTGGTCCCCATTATAGGCTTCATATTTGCAAATGATGCAATCTCGGCTGCTTTGGTGTCCGCTTACGCCCTGGCCTGGCTTGCTCTTGCTAGAATCCCTATTTCTAGGATAAAAACTCTCATCATCATAGTGTTAGCATCTTCTGCCCTCTTCATGGTGGTTCAACTGTTTTTCTATTGGAGAGGGGAAACTGTTATCTTCAGATTTTTCTTTTTGAAGGCAACGCTGGAGGGTTTGCATGTCGGGCTAACAATCTTCTTGAAGATGATGGTTATCTTGGGATGTGTCCCTGTTTTGGCTATGACCACAAGAATAGACCAATTTGCCATAACTTTATCTAAGCTTAAGATACCATATCAGCTCTCTTTCGCCCTAATTACTGCTGTTAGATTTCTTCCTCTGGTTAGCGATATCTACAACAGCATATTAGATGCACAGAGGTTAAGAGCACACGATATAGACAGAATGAGCTTCCTAACGAAGTTAAGAAAGGCATATTACCCGCTAATAGTTCCCCTTTTCATAACATCGTTTAGAACCGCAGATGAACTCCAAATCGCACTTGAATCAAGGGCTTTCGGAGCTTATAAGAGAAGAACTTATTTGGAGAGCCCTCCCCGTGTTACGGTAGTTGATTACATAGCTCTCATCAGCATAATATCCTTGTTTGTATATTCCATGATTGCATATAGGGCTTGGGGCACGATTCTTCCTCCTTGGCTTAGGCCTTCTTGGGCTGTTCCATTGAGATATTAAGCTGTCAGCAGCTGAAATCAAAAGAAATTAAAACTAGCATTATTGTTTTGGCTTGATCTACGCTCATTAAAAGAGATCGCCTTTTTGGTTCAACTCCTTTAAATCCAATGGATTTTGATGCAGTAGAGATTTGTTCTTTTTACTAGCTTTAGTCCATAGTCCGATTATCTAACGCTTGAAGTTCGTGAGCCTTTTTAAGTTCTAAATCCAACTGAAAAGTTGCATGTTCTCCTCTCTCGGGGGATTCGAGCTTTCAAATTCCGTAATAGTGGTTTCTGGACCGCTAACTTCGACAGAGGCCGTCAAGAGGTTGACCTATATAAGCCTGCAGCAGCCGTAGTGACGAAGACCATCGCAATTAGACCAGCTACTCCAAGGCCTAATATGTTGGGTTTGTCCAAGTTTTCACTCTCAACTGCAAGGACTGGTCTGAGAAGGAGTACGGCTATTGGGTAGAGGAAGGAATTCCTAAAATGAAAGAGCTAGGCATAACTGTCATAGCAAGTATTGTAAGCCTCTCTGAGAGGGGAAAGGAATTGGCTTCCTTAGCCAGAAGCGTTACCTATGCTGGAGCAGATGCCATAAAACTTACATGTCTTTACAACCTGGTTTATCTTCCAGATCAATTGAAGATAGTCAGATCAAACTCAGATCTCCCGATATTCGCTAAGATATAGCGCGCGCCTGCGGTTCTTGCGTAAAATCCTGTCCTGTTTGGAGCAATTGAGGTAAAGGAAGGGCCACTATAGGGAAGCTATGCGGGACTTGCGGTTTGTGCCTTTCTATGTATCCAGAAGGCGACAAGGTGGTCCTGATTGTTCGGTTACACGAGTAAGATATTGAGAGTGGATCTCTCAGCCAATAGGATAAGTTCTCAAGCGTTAGATATGAGCTTGGCACAAGAGCATCTGAGAATAATAGGCTTCTGGGATTCCTAGAAAGGAGAAGATCAAGGATCCGGGTCTAGAGATTAGCCAAGGGAATGAACAAAGCTTGATCCCTCTCTCTTATTCTGAATGTTTATAGAAAAATTCAGAGTATAATTTACCGATTTCTCATGAGATCGCTTGCAATCCTCCATGGTTTAATTGTTACAATGGATAAAGAAAGGAGGGTTATAGAGGACGGTGGTATTTACATTGAAGAGAACAGGATCGTTGACGTATCATCTGCTTTGGAGATAAAGAAATCCTATCATTTCGATGAAGAGATAGATATTAAAGGGAAGGTCGTAATTCCTGGCCTTATAGACTCACATAGGCATCTATATGGCATCCTGACAAGAGGTATGCCCATCAAGAAGCTTCCAACTTCCTTTATAAGCTTCTTAGAGGACTTTTGGTGGCCATATGTGGAAAATCAGTTGGATAAGGAGATGATAAGGGCCTCTGCGATGGCCTCAGGAGTTGAAGCCCTAAAGAACGGAACTACCTGCGTCGTGGACATATTGGAAGCTCCAAATGCCATTCCGGGGGCACTTGAAGTTGAAGCAGAAGCTCTAGAAAAATTAGGGTTGAGGGCCATTCTCTCCTTCGAGGCCACAGAGCGAGTAAGCGAGGAAAACGGGGAACTTGGCCTAAAGGAAAACGAGTACTTCATTAGAAGTAAGAAAGAGGATCCTCTTATCAGAGGAATGATGTGTATTCATACTACGTTCACATGCAGTCCAGAGTTCCTGTCAGAGGCCAGGAGAATAGCGGATAGGCTTAACTCTGGGATACATATTCACCTAGAGGAAGGGAAGTACGAGACAATGTACTGCCTTGTCAATTACAGAAAACTCCCGGTTCAGTTATACGAGGGAATCGGTTTCCTAAAGTCCGATGTGTTAGCTGCTCAATGCGTTCACCTTTCTCTAGAGGAGATGGAGATAATGAAGAGGAAGGGTGTGAAAGTTAGTCATGAACCTCTGAGCAACTGCGAGGTGGGGGGAGGCATTGCCCCGATTCCAGATTTGCTTGAGAAGGGGATAACTGTCGGTTTAGGGACAGATGGATTTGTTATTGACGAATTTGAGGTGATGAGAGCGGCTTTCCTGATACATAAGGGGTATAGAAGGGATCCTACGGTCATGCCTCCCGACAAGGTCTTTGAAATGGCAACCGTGAAGAACGCAGAAGCCATAGGAATGGATGACAGGATAGGATCAATAGAGCCCGGGAAAGAAGCCGACATCGTCATCCTGAAGCCTAAGACTTACACGAGACTTTCCAGAGATAACGTAATAGCGCAGCTCGTTGGATTCGGTACTGGATCCTGGGTTGATAAAGTCCTTGTAGGAGGAAGAACCGTAGTTTCAGATGGTAAAGTGATTGCTGTTGAGGAAGAGGAAGTTATGAGAAGGGCTAAAGAAGAAAGCATTAGGCTTTGGGAGAAGAGTAAGAAGAAGTGAGAGCTTACTAGAGGTGCTCATAGTGCAAACATGGTACTTAGATGTTCTAACTATAGGAGCTGCTGCGGTTGACTTAGTTGTGAGGGTAAAGAGACATCCAGAACCTGATCAGATGGTATTTGCCGAGGAATTTGGCGTGTTTCCAGGAGGCTCTACTGCTAACATAGCGGTAGCCCTAGCAAAACTCGGGGCCAGAGTGGGATTCCTTGGAAAGGTAGGGAAGGATCATTACGGAGAACTACTACTTGATGACTTTAGAAGGTCTGGAGTTGACATAAGCAAGGTTGTAGTTGAAGAATCCGCTAGAACAGCATGCACCTTCATAGCGGTTGATAAGGAAGGAAGGAGAGTAATTTACTCTCTGGGAGGAAAGGCCTTACTTGAGTCCCCTAACGAGATAGACCTCTCCT
>QMVZ01000020.1 GCA_003661365.1 Thermoproteota archaeon
CCCACCCCATTGAAATAGCAGCCAAAGAACCATAGGCAACGGAGCCCCCTAACCTTTCCCTTAACTTTCTCCCTTCATAAAATACCTCATCGATTGTAAGATGACCTAATGCTAGAAATCTCCTCATTCTAATCTCCATCTGATCACCTTAAGGCTGGATGATCGTGACCTGAGAAGCTTCACCTAGATTTCTTGACTTGGAAAGACTCGGTTGTAAATCTCTTTTTGTAAGAAAAGGTGCGCATACGATAAAGGTTATTCCGATAAAAGGGGCCTTAAATCTGGCCATCTTTCAACGAGTTGTTTTAACTTTGGAAGGTGCCGAGCCCCTCTTCCCTCACATTTATAGCCGGCTACGGCATTTCCTAACTCACAGGCTTCTGGTGGATTGAGGCCCTTAGAAATTCCGAATAGGAAGCCAGCATTGAAGGCGTCTCCTGCTCCAGTTGTGTCTTCTACTTCCACCTTCTTGGCAGGAATTAACTCTGTACCATCATCCCATACCACTAAACACCCACGCTTACCCATCTTGACTACCAAGACATCTGCTTCTAACCTTTTTCTAAGATCCTCGAACTCCTTTTTGTCAAATTCTCTGCACAAAGACCTTGCTTCTATCTCATTTGAAGTGCAGTAATTTATCAAACCCTTTAGTTGAAGGATTTTTGCCCTTCCCTGAAATGCAATTCCCTCCATGTCAACTGACGTAGAAACGCCAGATTTTCTTGCAATTTTAAGCAATGAAATGGCGTGAGGGAACTCTTCAGGATCCATCAAGGAGTAGCCAGACACATGGACATGTGACACATCTGAAACTGCTTTTAGAACTTCCTTTGTTGCCTGAAACTTCTTGTTTGCACCTCTGCTTCCCAAGATGGTTCTTTCACCTTCCTTATCCACAAAAATGAACATAAAACCTGTTAGTTCATTCTCCCTTACTTGCACCAGGGTTAAATCAACACCTTCTTCTCTCATCTCCTTGAGGACATAGTCACCCCAGGGATCTCCTCCAATAGCTCCAGCAAGCTTTACTTCCGCATTTAACCTAGCTAAGGCCACTGCAATGTTGGCACCAACACCGCCTCCGCAGATCTCCACGTTTTCGGAGACGGCTATGCTTCCTTTTTGAGGATAGCTTTCTCCATACATGATGATGTCAACATCTATGTCCCCAAGGATCAGAAAGGATCCACTCAGAAGCCTATTCCCCCCTCCTTATTCGCTTAACTTCTTCCATCAACCGTTTAACTCTATCTAGCTCCACAGGATTCTGTGTCACTCCACCAACTTTGAAGTACGTGCCAACAATTGCGCCATCTGCATATTTGAAGAAATCTCTAACATTTGACGGGTTAACTCCACTTCCAACGAGTAACGGTTTGTTTGGTAGAAACTCCCTAACCCTTCTTACCTTTTCAACGCTTGGTGACTTCCCAGTCATTCTCCCCGTAACTATAAGGGCGTCGGCCATGTAGAAATCCAACCATTCAGCATGTTTCTCCAAATCTATACCGGGGAACATAACCGCATGCTTCTTAGTCACGTCAGCGAAGAGCTTAACGTGGTCTGCATGCAAGAACTTTCTCATTCTTAGTAGCTTGGCACAAACTCCGTGGTCGAACTCTCCAGTGTCCCAAACAAGGGCTCCAGCTAGGAGACATACCCTTATGAACTTGGCCCCAGAAGCAACGGCTATGGCAAGCTCTCCCTTCCATCCATTGTGTACAATGTTGACTCCTACTGGGACTGAGGACTCTTTGATTACTTCCCTCGTAGCCACAGCCATAGATGCTATCTCTTCTGGAGGAACATTTTCTGCCACAAAATACGGAAGATCCCACATGTTCTCGACTATAAGGCCGTCTACTCCTCCTTCCTGCAACAATTTTGCGTCTCTAAGGGCGAATTCAATAATTGAATCCATGCTCTCTCCTTCATAGGCTACAGAACCTGGTAGTGGCGGTAAATGAACCATTCCTATGATGGCTTTATCAACTTCGAAGAGTTCTGAAATAGACTTCATCCTTTTCCCGTAAAACCTACGAGCCCAATCCACCTCAAAGTCCAAGGTTAACCCTCCTCTAGCATGCTCTGAAATTTAATTGAAAAAGTTAGAGATCATTGGCTGATTGGATGGCTTTATCAACCTCTTGGTCTCAGTATCAAAGATTATCTTTTAGCTCACGAAGAACCGTTCAATGTGCGATATCTTGATCAAGAATGCATATGTAATAACTATGGGTTCTGATGATAGGGTCTTGCGGGATGGAGCTATAGCAATTGAGGGAAACAGGATCTTAGATGTAGGCTCCTCAAAAGAGATTATGACGTCCTATGATGCGAAGGAAGAGATTGACGCTAGAGATATGATAGCCATTCCTGGTCTTATTAACGCCCATACCCATATAGCAATGTGTATCATATCAAGGATAGGCAGGGAGCTAAAGGACAGACTGTACAGAATTTATTGGCCGATGGAGAAAGCCTGGATTCCAGAAGATTGTTATAAAGCGGCTCTTATGGGGGCAGCAGAAGCTCTTCTCTTTGGAACTACTTGTGTAGTTGATCATTACTTCTTCATGGAAGAGATAGCTAAGGCGACAACGGAGTTAGGAATTAGAGGAGTCTTGGGACACACAATAATGACAGAAGATGGCCCCTGGGTTGGAAAATCTGAATTCGAGGAGGGTGTTAACTTCGTTAAGAGGTGGAAGGAAAAGCATCCACTCGTATTCCCTTGCTTGGCTCCTCACGCCCCCGATACGGTCAGTCCTGATTGGTTAGAGGAACTAAGGAAGATAGCAAACGAGCAAAACGTCAAGATCCACATGCATCTCTCTCAATCGATGAGAGAGGTTAGAAAAGTTAGAGGCCCATGGGGTCGAGGTGCCAGAAGTCCTGTTGATTTGCTTCATAGGCTTAAAGTCCTTGGACCAGACTTGATTGCTGTACACTGTATACATATAGATGAACAAGACATGAAGCTTCTTTCTCAAACCGGTACAAATGTTGTTTACTGTCCGTCAACATATGCCTTGGGCGGAAGTTATGCAAACGCTGCTAAAATGATAGAATCAGGAATTAGGGTCTTAATAGGAACTGATGCTAGGCCAGCAGATATGATAGGAGAGATGAGAGCTGCAGCTATGACTCAGAGGCAACTTACCGGAAATCCTTCCGCAATGGGATTCAAGGACCTGCTTAAAATGGCTACCATTGATGCTGCCGAGGCATTGGGCTTAGGAGATAAGCTAGGCTCTATAGAAAAGGGAAAATTAGCAGATCTAATCCTAATAAGTATGAAGAGGCCTCATATGAACCCCAGATTCGACCCTTGCGCTAATGTTATTTACAATGCTTTAGGATCTGATGTCGACACCGTCATAGTTGATGGCAAGATCGTTGTTAAGAGAGGATCTCTCACTAAACTCGATGTAGAGTCCGTTGTATCCTTAGGTAGGGAAGCAGCAAGAGACCTCGTGCGAAGAGCCACCGAAATAGATCCAAGCCTTAAACAACTAGTTAACTGACTTGATTAACCTATACTGTAATTTACACAATGTTAGTATCTGTAAGGTGGATTATTGATTACAGCTTCACGTCCTAATATTTGATTTGAAACAAGAAAATGATTAAAAGCGTCCGAACACTCTTTACTCCTGAGAAAAACGTTAGAGATGGGTGTTTCGCTAACTTAAAGTAATGACAATTTGTGACTAATTGTTAAAATTGGATGTAAAATATGACGTCTTAGAACTTCGAAATAGGGGATACTCAATGTCAGAAGAAGATTCAATAATAGCAAGAAATCTCAGAAAGATTTACTCGACTTACTTAAGAAAGGGACTGATTAAGAGGGAGAGACAAGAGGTCCATGCGCTAAAAGGAGTCTCCTTTTCAGTAAAAAGAGGAGAAGTTTTCGGCCTTCTAGGACCAAATGGTGCTGGTAAAACCACAACTGTCAAGATTCTCAGTACTCTCCTCCTTCCAGACGGTGGAGAAGCCAGAATATTGGGTTTTGATGTCGTAAAAGATGCTTCTAAGGTTAGAAAGTTGATTGGAGTCTCGCTAACAGTAGAAAAAGGATTCTTTTGGAAGCTCACAGGAAGGGAAAATCTGACTTACTTTGGAATGCTTTATGGCTTAGATGGTCAAGAGCTAAGGGCAAGCGTACAACAATGCCTTGAACTAGTTGGCTTAACGAGCCTAGGAGTAGCAGATAAGCTTTATGAAGAGTATTCTTTGGGAATGAAGGCCAGACTAAGCATAGCCAGAGCTCTGATAACCGATCCTGAGGTGCTGATCCTTGATGAACCAACGTTGGGCCTAGATCCTCCATCGGCAAGAACTCTGAGGGAGCTTCTAGTCGAGTTAGCCCATAAAAAAGGGAAGACTGTACTTGTAACAACTCACAACATGTTTGAGGCTGAGATCTTGTGCGATAGGGTGGCAATCATAAATGAAGGTAAGATCGTAGCACTAGATGAGGTTGAGAAACTAAAAAGACGTTTAGCGGGTAAAGTCTCATTAGAGATCATTGCAGCTCCACCAGCCAAAGTTCCAGTTACTTCACTTATAGAAACAGTAAGATCGCTCATAGGCGCTCCATCCAAAGCCTTCCCCGAAAATGGACTGGTGAGGCTAAAAGTAGTTCAGCCTCTGGAAAGGGTAGAAGAGACAACTTCAAGGGTGTTGGATATTCTCCATAGGAAGGGATGCAAAATCAGAAGGGTGGAAGTAAAAGAACCTAACCTAGAGGATGTATTCATCCATTTAACTGGAAGAAAAGGATTCTGAGAGGGATCTAAGATGGCTCTGAGAACATTATTCAAGTCTGGCGTTGTGCTTGACATATACTTCTTTAAGAACAATAGGTCAGCGTTTCTATTCACGCTTATCTGGCCGTATCTAACTTTAACACTGATAATAGGTATGGGATACCTGTTCGGTAGCGCTGAATCCTTCAAACAAAACGTAGGTGTTTCGGTAGATCCACTGATGTACTTTATTGCCTCTACTCTAGCAACTATGGTGTCTCTAGATGTTATGTGGGGGATTGGTGGAAGCGTTTTGGAACACAGATGGATAGGAACCCTGCCGTACATACTTCTGTCTCCTAACAGAACGTCAATCACTTTAGTTCTGACCTATATTCCTAGATACCTGCTAAACGCAGGTATTCAACTTGCCGAGTTTGCTCCTCTTATCTTTGTAGTGGAGGGATTCTACGGAGGATTATTTAGGCTTAGCATAGTGATTCTCGCTATAACTTTAGGTATGTTACCTTTGTTGGGGTTTTCTGCACTTTTCACGTCGTTCTTACTTTCTATTAAGGAAGAATCAAACGTCCTAGGCTGGCTAAACCCACTTATCCTTCTCTTCTCTGGAGCATTTTATCCTGCATATCTCCTACCAAGATGGGCTAGAATAATTTCCAAAGCTCTTCCATCTACATACACGATCGAGCTCGCTAGGCTATCGGCCATCATAGGTTCTCCAGAACTTAGAAAAATTACGTTGCTCATTGGGGCTCTCGTAGCTATGTCTGTTATCTATAACTCAGCCTCAGGACTGTTGATTCAGGCAGGAGAGAGGAAAGCTATGAGGAAGGGAGCGATATAAAGTTGAAACCTGTAGCCCTAGTTCGAATGAAAGCAGTCTTATACCTTCATACCATTAGGCTTTGGCGGTACAAATGGTCATTCTTGAACATGATACTTTCTGAAGCCGCTTGGGTGTTCCTGTTTGTGCTTGGGTCTTTGCTATTTGTACCCAAAGAACAACTGACTACGGTTGTTAAGGGTGCCTTTTGGGTGATCGTAGCTTGGAGTATGATATCAAACTTCTCTTCACTTGTAGGAGGTTGGATGAGATTTTTCATCTCTATAGGCATGGTGGAAGAACACTTGCTTAGGGGATTCTCTCCCTTCAAAACTTTGCTTGGGAGACTTGTCACGGGCTCTACTGTAATAATATCCTCTCTTCTATTCATGGCAGTGTTGGTTAAAGGGGCATTCAATGTTGATCTGCTGACAGTAGATCAAATAGCTCTGCTGATTATAGGCATGGCCTTACTTGCCATAGAGAGCCTTTCTTATGGCTTTACGGTCGCTGCCATTTCTATGAGAACAAGCGTACCTGGCAATTTGCTTGAAATATTAAATTTAGGGGTCATAGGACTTATGATGATTCCTATTCACTCTCTTCCAGAAAGAACAAGACTAATTTACCTGTGCATCCCATACACAGCCCCTTCTCATCTAGTGAAGATAGCAATATCCTCTGTCCCACCTGAGTTAGTGAGAGAAGCCCTCATCCTCTCCACAATGGTGTGTGTAACCATGCTTATTTTTGCCATACTTGCAATGAAGCTTGCCAATCTTTGGATAAAGAAGAACGGAGTTAAGGCCATAGGATTTTGGTAGCGATTCAAAATATACCTTTATTGAGTTCTCAGGCTAACTATTGTGACTTAGATCGTTTGTTCTCTTTATATGAACCTTAGATTTTCTCTGGAATCCCTTCCATAATAGGCTCCCAACCGCTTCTTTCAAGCAGTTTCTCAAATACTCGCTGAGCTCTCTTCATAACAACCTCTTCATCTATTGTAAGCACTTTTCTTTTGCTCATCACGATCTTACCATCAACTATGACAGTGTCGACATCATTTCCATTAGCAGAGTATACCAACAAAGAGGGAATATTATGCAATGGAACCATATGTGGTACCTTTCTCCTTATAATTACCAAGTCTGCCTTTTTACCGACTTCTATACTTCCTACATCTTTTTCTATGCCCAAAGCTCTTGCTCCATTTATTGTCGCCATCTCCAACACGTCCCAAGCAGATATGGCCTTAGGATCTCGTTCCACCAAAGGCTGCAGTAAAGCTGCAAACTTCATCTCCTCCAATAAATCCAGATTGTTGTTACTTCCAACGCCATCTGTGCCTAAAGAAACGTTAATTCCTTTTTTAAGCATCTTGGCGACTGGTGAGGCCCCGTGACCACCTTTCATTTTACAAATCGGATTGTGGTTCACCTTGACATCTTTCTCCTTTAAAAGCTCAATTTCCTCTTCATCAGCAAAGACCACATGAGCTGCCAGCAATTTTGGGTTGAGAAGTCCTATTCGGTTGAGTAGCCTTATCGGAGTCGTTTCATACTTTTCTTTGACTATCCTCAACTCGGACATACCTTCAGACAAGTGTATGTGAGCCCTTAGGCCTGTTTCTTCTGATAGCCGCCTTACTTCCTTCAATAGATTTGGACTACAAGTATAAGCAGAGTGTGGGCCAAGCATACAAGTTATCCTGCCCTTTGCCTCTCCATCATATTGTTTTGCAAAGTTTAAACTTCCTTCAAGCGTTGTATCTATGCCTCTAGGCCCTCCTTCCTCGATTATAGCTTGGGCTAAGGCTGCTCTAATGCAGGATTCCTTAACAGCGTCTACCACAGCATCCATGAAGAAGTAGTGATCCGCAAAGCAGGTGGTTCCTCCTTTTATCATCTCCAGGCAACCCAATAAGGATCCCCAGTAAACGTCCTCTCTAGTGAGGTTCGATTCTATAGACCACGCCCTGTTAAGCCATTCCATGCCTGAAACTCCGTCCATCACTCCCCTAAACAAGGTCATTGCCAGATGGGTGTGGGTGTTGATGAGGCCAGGTATTACTATGTGATCAGCTGCATCTATCTCGATATCTGATGGATATTCCCTTCTAACGACACTATCTGGTCCCACAGCAGCGATTCTCCCCTCTCTTATAGCAATCGAGGCTTCTTTCAGAATTCTTCGTTCAGTCATAGGAACTACAATTCCACGTCTGATAAGAATATCAGGCATCCAAATTCCAGCTTTCTAGAAATTAATTAATTTCTTTGATATGCAAGAACTGGCATTCAACTTTCTAAAAGAACTTCAAATAAGTTGGAATTTAGGTTGTGCTAAAATTAAGACTCCGTCCTGCAATACTTTTTTGAGTTTTTTTACGAAGGGAATATCGGTGGTTCTTTGGGTCCGAGGATTGTCATTGTAGGATCTGTCAACATGGATCTTATTGTCAAACTAAGAAAACTCCCAGTGGTTGGAGAAACGGTAATTGGCGGGACATTTAAGATGTCTCCAGGAGGGAAGGGGGCAAATCAAGCAGTTGCAGCTGCAAAGCTAGGGGCAGAATCCTACTTCGTTGGGAGAATAGGCGCAGACGACTTCGGAAAAGCCCTTATGGAGAACTTCAAGAGGACAGGCGTGAACTCAGAATATGTGACAGTAGACAGAGATGCGCACAGCGGAGTTGCCCTTATAATGGTAGATCAGGCTGGAAAGAACTTGATAGCAGTTGCCTCCGGAGCCAACTCCAAGTGCTCCGTCGAGGATGTTGATAGAGCAAAGGATTTGATAGAAAAGGCCTCTGTACTCCTTCTTCAGCTTGAGATTCCTGTAGAAGTAGTTCAACATGCTGCTCTTTTAGCAAAGCAAGGTAGGTCTAAAGTTATTTTAAATCCAGCCCCTGCAAGGCCTCTCCCTAAGAAGCTGTTTGAACTCATTGATGTGATAGTTCCAAACGAAGTGGAAGCAGAAGTTCTCACAGGAATACCCGTTAAGGATCTAAGTTCCGCCAGGGAGGCAGGAGAGAAACTTCTAGGATTTGGCACGGAGGCGGTAGTCATAACCCTTGGAGAAAGAGGAGCCCTCCTAGTGGAGAAGGAAGGCTGTGATCTCGTACCAGGAGTTAGTGTTGAAGCTGTAGATACTACAGGAGCAGGTGATGCCTTCTGTGGAGCTCTTGCTTTCGCATTAGCTACAGGAAAAAGCCTAAAGGAGGCTGTTTTTATTGCAAACTGTGCTGGGGCCCTAGCAACAACTAAAATAGGAGCTCAAGAAGCTCTTCCAACTTTAAAAGAGCTAGAATCTTTTCTTAAGGAGAAGAAACACACCTTACAGGAATAATAGATAAAGCACACCATCTAAGTCGAAAAGAATTTTATTAGATAGAAGATCGTGGCTATCAATGGAAAATTCCTCTATTTTAGCTTAAAAATAGTTCCGCTCACATTTATTTGTCTTGAACAAGTTTATTAGAATTACGTGACATTCCAAAAACTATGGAAGAGACGCTTCAACCCCACATTCTGTGCAGAAAAGGTGATGTCGCCAAATACGTGTTAATGCCCGGAGATCCGGGAAGAGTATTGAGGATAGGCGAGCTTCTAGATGAATATAAGGAGATTGCTTTTAACAGAGAGTTCAGAACTATAACTGGCACGTATAAGGGAACTCGAGTATCAGCCACGTCCTCGGGAATCGGAGGTCCTAGCACAGCTATAGCTGTTGAAGAACTTGCTAATGTGGGAGCCGAGGTAATAATCCGCGTCGGGAGTTGCGGAGCCCTTCAGCCAGGGATGAAAATAGGAGACCTAGTCATCTCCCAAGGCGTAGTCAGAGAGGATGGAACTAGTAAGCAGTACGTTCCAATTCAATATCCTGCAGTACCTGATCCAGAGGTATATGTGGCCTTGGTTAGGGCGGCAGATTCTCTTAAGGATGAGCTAGACTTCAAATACCGGGTTGGGATAACAAGAAGCGAAGATGCTTTATACTCAAAAGAAATAAGGAAACTAGACCATTTCTGGCACGAAGTAGGAGTTATAGCCGCAGAAATGGAGGCCTCAACACTCTTGACTGTAGGAAGGCTTAGGGGAATAAAAGCAGGATGCATAATAAACGTGGTTGATGAGTTCGGTGAAGAGCCGGCGGAAGGAATTAGGGAGTATGCAGTCCAAGCAGCCAAAACGAGAGAAGGTAGAGCGATAAAAGGAGAAAGGAACATGATAAAAGTGGCCTTAGAAGCCATCGTTCTATTGGACAAAGGTGGTTTGATAGTTTAACCTTTTACCCTTTCTACACTCCCCTTTTTTGAAAAAAGGAAATCTTAATATTATATCAGATGTCAGGATAGCCAACTGACGAAACGAGGAAGATGATGCGATATGTCAGAGAGTAGGGAAGTTGTGCCCACGGGAGCAAAGATAATGGCCATAGTCATGATCCCAGTAATCGCAGGACTTAACTACGTGACGGGAGTCATAGTAGAGACTCTAAAGCTTCCAATTTGGGGCGACACTTGGGCAACCATGTTAGGAACCCTAATCTCAGGAGTTTGGGTAGGAGCAATAGGTGGTTTTCTCTATAACTTGATCATGGCCATGACAGTTTGGGGCCTGCCGGCCTGGATCTGGGGAACGTGCAACATAGCAATAGCCATTTGGTCCTTCATGTTCATGAAACTAGGATGGGATGATCTAAAGAAGCCTTGGAAGCTTATTCCGGCCTTCCTCTGGTTGGGATTCATTTACACAATACAGTGCACGGCAATTGGACTTTACATGTTCGGTGCCGGACCATCAGCAAAACCAACTGCTGTAGTTTACTTTGCGGTTTTAAGTGCAACAGGAAACCAGCTCCTAGCATATTACCTCCAGAATGTGGCTACCGAGCTAATAGACAAATCAGTCTCTTGGGTCTTAGCTCTAATAGTCGCGAGCAGAGTTCCTAAGCGTTTCATCTTGGCGAAAAGATAATTGTTATATAAATTCCCCCTTTCTTCTTTTTTGGTGATGTAGTTGAGCGCTGTAGGAAGCTTATTGTTAAAGAGAGCCTATACAGCGGGTAACACTTTCTTCCATCGCCTCGATGGAAGAACGAAGTTCATCTTCTTCTGGTGGATATCCATAATAGCCTATCTTTTCTATGATTACGTGATCGTCACGATAATAGTTGTAGCTCTTCTCATTCTAGCCAGAATAGCAAAAATACATAAGCAGATTTATCTGACTGAAGCTGTAATAATAATCCCATGGATACTTGTTGGAATAATAATTCTCTCGCCTTCGGCCGGCTTTCAGGATAATGAGACGGTTCTTTTTACAATCAAGCTGTTTGGAAGAGAACTGTCTTTCTATTATGAAGGTTTTGCCTATGCAATTACCTGGCCAGCCAGAATAGGAGTCTGCATTGGTTCTGCTATGCTTTTTTATTTAACTACTCCCTTAGCTGAGATAACCTCGACGATAACAAGGATGAAGATGTCATACAAGCTTGCATACATGTTTACTGCAGCAGTCCAACTCATTCCGATTCTAGCAGACGAAGTTAGTACAATTTATCAGGCTCAGGTTTCGAGAGGTCTTAAGACCGATGTGGGCCTAATAAAAAAGTTCAAGAACTACATAGCTTTGGTAGTTCCTCTTACTCTTTCCTCTCTAAACAAAGTTCAGACTAGGGCTATAACTTTGGAGTCAAGGGGATTTACCGCTCCCACCAAAAAGACTCCTTTAAAAGAGATAGCTTTCAAGGCTGAGGACTTTATTTTTATGGCGGGGATGGCAGCCCTTACAGTTCTCGTTATCTACATATACCTGAAGTACGGAAGTTCACCTATCGTCCATCTCAAATATGTGGTAGCGGGATAAACATGAGAAAGAAAGTAATTTTAGACATGGATCCTGGGATAGATGATGCTATTGCCATATTACTTGCCTGTAGATCTCCTGAATTAGAGATCTTGGGCATCACAACGGTTGGAGGCAATGTTCCTCTCGAGTTGACGACAAAGAACGCCCTCAGAATGCTTGAATTTGTAGGAGCTGAGAATATTCCTGTGTACGCTGGAATGAGAGGACCTATCTTCGGGGAACTCAGGACAGCGGAGTTCGTTCACGGTCAAGATGGCATTGGGGATGTGAACCTCCCTGAGCCAAGTAAGAAACCAGCTAAAGGTCACGCTGTGGATTTCATAAGGAAGGAAGTCATGGAAAAAAATCCTAGTGAAATAAGTATTGTAGCAACAGGGCCTCTGAGCAATGTGGCCATGGCCCTGCTTCTCGAACCTGAAATTGCTCGCAGGCTTTCCTCAATAGTCATAATGGGTGGAGCTTATGCCACTACTCCTTGGGGATACGGAAACGAGAGTCCGAGAGCTGAATTCAATATCGCAACAGATCCTTTAGCAGCAAAAATAGTCTTTAACTCAGGGGCAGAGATCTATGCATTTGGCCTCGACGTTACTATGAGACCTGACGCAGGGATAAGCAAAAATCATTACGAGGAGATAGGAAGAGCTGGAACTAAGACCGGAGACCTAATTCACAAGATGCTCAGGAGATTTGTTCATCTTATTGAACCAGTTCCCATGCACGATCCAATGGCTCTTGCATACACTATAAAGCCAGAAATATTCAAATTTAGAAGGCTTCACGTGGATGTAGAGGTGTGCGGCACCTTAACTAGGGGTGAAACCTTAGCAGACCTTAGAGAGTGGCTTCCAGAGTCCTTTAAGAAGCCAGCAAATGCCAACATTTGTGTTGATCTTGATGGTAAGGCCTTCATTGATCTCCTAATCTCTAGGGTTGTTTATGGGAGATAGCTAGATCGAGAGAGGCGATGAGAATTGGAGGAATACCCAGTAATTGTTGAGGATGTTACTTATTCTTACCCTACAAGGGAGAATGTGCTCAAGCACATCTCCTTCAAAGTCAAGAAAGGGGAAGTCTTAGGGATAATAGGCCCAAATGGAGCTGGAAAAACAACCCTGTGCCTTTCTTTGAACGGAATTGTGCCACAGTTCTTTGGAGGAAGGATGTCCGGCAAAGTAATAGTTGCAGAGATGAATACCTTTGAGCACACTATAGCAGAGCTTTCGACTAAGGTAGGAATTGTGTTTCAAGATCCACTTGACCAACTATCGGGGATCGCAACCACTCTAGAGGAGGAAGTAGCATTCGGCCTTGCTATGCTAGGATTTCCTAAGGAAGAAATAGATAAGAGGGTTGAGGAAGCAATTGAGACGGTTGGGCTTAAAGGCTTGGAAGGAAGATCGCCCTATGAACTCTCTGGAGGGCAACAACAGAGGCTAGCTATAGCTACGGTCTTAGCTGTAAAGCCAGAGATACTAGTGCTTGATGAGCCCACAGCTCAGCTCGATCCGATAGGGAAGTTTGAGGTCTTTGAAACAATAAAAGAACTCGCGGCCGGTGGTCAAACCATTATCGTAGCCGAACACGAAATAGAGGAGCTCGCAACATTTGCAGACGAAATAATAGCCCTCTATGACGGAGAAATGGTCTTAAAAGGCGAGGGGAAGAAAGTCCTTTCAAGTGTGGAGAGGCTGAAGGAAATTGGGGTGGATCCCCCCTCCGTAACAGAACTAACACATCTTCTAAGAAATGAGCTCGAGATATCTCAAGATGAATACCCAATAACACTAGATGAGGCGATAAAGCTCTATGGGGAGGTGCTAAAGTGATGGCAGAGCCCATAATAAAGGTTGAGGACGTTTGGTTCCAATACAGTCCTGAAGTAGTTGCGCTAAAGGAGATAAATCTTGAGATTCACTCTGGAGAGATCTTAGCCTTAATAGGACAAAATGGAGGCGGAAAGACAACTCTTGCAAAACACTTCAATGGACTCCTAAAGCCGACAAAAGGCAGGGTCTTAGTTGCAGGGATGGACACAAAGGAGACACCGACTCATAAGATAGTGGCCAAGGTAGGATATGTGTTTCAGAACCCTGCTCATCAGATATTCATGAGCACCGTTTATGAGGAAGTTGCATATGGGCCTAGAAACTTGGAATTAAGCGAAGAAGAGGTGGATAGAAGGGTAAAAGAAGCTCTAAAGGTGGTTGGATTAGAAGGAACCGAGGAAATGCATCCATATGATTTAGATTACGGGAAGAGAAAACTCCTGACAGTCGCTTCAGTACTGTCAATGAATCCAGAGGTCTTCGTTTTAGATGAGCCTACAACAGGCCAAGATCATGTTGGAAGAAGGGTTCTAAGTGATCTGTGCATTAAATTAAACAAGGAGGGTAAGACTGTCGTAGTGATAACTCATGACATGAGGTTTGTTGCAAGAACCGCTAAAAGAGTTGTTCTAATGGCAGAAGGCAGGATATTGAAAGATGGGCCAGTAGAAGAAGTATTGTACGACTATGAGACGCTAAGAAAGGCTTTCATAAGACCTCCACAAGTAGTTGAGCTGAACTTGAAGGTAGGCAAGTTCCCTGAAAAGTTCCTGACGGTTGATGAAGCTGCTGAAATGATTAGGGGCATCCTTAAGTCTCGTTAGTAGGTCTTAATAGAAATCTGATGGTAATTGCTTGCAGAGTGAGCAATATCATCATGAAGAAAACTCCTATGTTAAGATCTTTGAATCCAGAGACGAAAATAGGGGAGATAAAATAGCCCAAGGAGTATGCAGAACTTGACGCCCCTATGGCAAAGGCTCTTTCATTCTCTGAAGTTAATTCAGACACCAATGAGGTAAGAGCAACGTTACAGACAGCTATAGAAGCTCCAAATGTGCTAGAAAAGATGAAAAGAAATGCTTTCGATTTTAACAGGATGAACAAGCCTGATGCAAAAAAGGTAAACAGGGAGAAGTTTACTGCCCAGCTATCCGCCCTTAAAACCCTAGTCATGAAGGGCATCATCAGTTGAACAGTCAAGCTGAAGGCAAAATAGAGGGATAATACCTTACTGAACTCCGATGGATCATGTCCCCAAGCTCTAACCAGACCAATTCCTGCTCCTTGAAAATACCCTTCCAAAGCCCCTATGAGAAGTGATATCATAAGAGGTATTGTTATTTTCTTTAAGCTCAAGTAGGACCGCTTTTCGTACAAAACTTCTTCTGGAAATGGGGGTAAAAGGAATGCTGATATGAGCGGAAGTGCTACTAACAAGAAAAAGCCCTTTTTAGGATCAGATTCAAACAGATAGGAGTAGAAGAAAGGCCCTGAGAACAACCCAAAGCCCATTGAGGCATACAGCAAACCCAAGGAACCCTCTCTTCGCTCTAAGGATTCAAAAGAAGTCGTGGTTATGAATGAATTGAGGACAAGGGCTTCTGAAGCCCCCGTGAGAAACCTTGAGAGGGCAAGCATGCGTATAGAGTTAGAAAGCATCATTATAAAACCCGAAACGGATGCTCCTAACAGACCAAGAAAGGCAACTCGCTTCCTTCCGAAACTATTGATTAGGAGGCCTGACATGGCGCTGAGAATTGTGAATGCTAGACCCCAGATCCCAACCACAAACGAGACAAGTTCATTTGAGAAGGATATTGAGTAAACCTTCTGAGCTATAGCTGGAATCGTTGCTCCCACACCCATCGTCAAGAGGAAAGTCGAAAGGCAAAGGAAAGTGAGACTCTTACCGAGTTTCAAGGAACTACACCATGTAGAAATTCTGAGAATAGCTCTCCTGCCTTCCTTAATATGGCACTCTCGTCCAGACTGGTGTGCCTTCCGTCCCAAACGAGTACTTCTCCATCTACTAGTACGCCAAAAACGTCTGAAGCTTGGGCTGAATAAACTATATGCGAGTTTATTGCCTCCAAAGGCAGGTACCTAGGCTTAGATACATCAATTAAGGTTAAATCAGCCCAATAACCAGGGGATATCCTTCCCACCCTTTCCTCAAGTCCCAGTATGTTTGCAGCCTGAGTAGTCGCCATATCCAGCGCCTCTTCAGCACTTACTGCCT
The DNA here is from genome assembly GCA_003661365.1 of Thermoproteota archaeon. Lineage (GTDB taxonomy): Archaea > Korarchaeota > Korarchaeia > Korarchaeales > Korarchaeaceae > QMVU01. The sequence goes on from QMVZ01000020.1 coordinate 15,549, forward strand.
TTGGATCCATCCCAACCCCTTTGTGTAACGTCGATGCGATCCTCATCTCTTGAAACATGTCTTGACTCGAGTTGCTGGCTGCTCCATCAAGACCAAGCCCTACTCTCACTCCCATCTTTATCATCTCAGGTACTCTCGTCACGCCTGACGCAAGCTTCAAGTTGCTTGAAGGGCAGTGGACAACCGCTGTTCTGTACTTCGAAAGCGTCTCGATATCGGTTTCACTTATCCAGATGACATGAGCCAATTGCGTTCTTGGACTCAGGAAGCCTAAGTCCTCTAGAAGCTCAATTTCGCTCTTTCCATTCCTTCTTTTGCAGAGATTCGCGTTTATCCTGCTCTCACCAACGTGAGTGTGAAGTCTAAGTCCCTTTTCCCTAGCCAGCTCAGCGGATCTCTCAAAGAGTTCGTTGGAGACTGCAGGAAAACCTACTGGGGCAAGGGAAACCCATAGCTTTTGATTCCCCTGAAACTCTCGTATGCTTCTTTTAGCCTTTATCAATTCCTGCTCTAGAGATGAAACCTCTTGATCGGGGAGTTCTGGGGTGTCAGCCATGAGGATGGATAGTTCAGTCCTCAGCCCCACCTTTTTGGATGCGCTAGCAACTATCTCAGGAAAAGGCTCCATGTCTACAACCGTGGTGATTCCTCCTTTGAGTCTTTCGAGAAAAGAGACAGTGGAGGAAATCTCCAATAATTCCTTTCCTACCCTTGTATAGGATATTTCAGTCGCGTTCAACCACTCCATCAGGCACATCTCA
>QMVZ01000021.1 GCA_003661365.1 Thermoproteota archaeon
AGTTGCCCATCCCAGAAGTTACGGGACCTTCCCAAGGATACTCGGAAGGTACGTTAGGGAAGAGAAGTTAATCAGCTTGGAAGAAGCAATTAGAAAGATGACCTCTCTACCTGCAAAAAAGCTCGGATTCAAGGATAGAGGAGTGATAAAAGAGGGAATGGCTGCAGACATAGTGATTTTTGACCCAAAGACTGTAATAGATAGGGCAACCTACATGAAACCTCATCAATATCCTGAAGGAATTGAGTACGTAATCGTTAACGGAGAGATAGTAGTTGAAAAGGGAAAGCATACAGGGAAGCTACCAGGAAAAGTACTAAGTCTCCAAACCTGAATGTAGAGCGCTTGTCCTTGAAAGCTCAGATCACTGCTGAAGTTTTCGCTTAGATCTAGGATGGCTATGGACAGAGATCATTCTTTTCTTATTTTTCTAAGATCATTTACTAGCCAAGATCTTTCCTAGAGCCTCAAAGAACCTGTCAATATCTTCTGTAGTGTTGAAGAAATGACAACATACTCTTATTCCTCCTCCTCTCACTGTTACTACGGCTCCTTCCTCTCTCAGTTTGGTTGTCAGCTTCTCTGCCTTCTCCTCGGTGCCAAGATCTATTCCCGGGTTGAAATTCACTATTCCAGCCCTATACTTCTTCTCTCTCGGAGTTATGGTACTGAATCCCTTTTCTTCCAACTTATTGAGGAGATAATCCACCAGATAGGAGATCCTTGACTCTATCCTTTCGATCCCAACTCCTAGTAAATATTCTACCGATGACTTTAGACCTGCCACCAAAGCTGGGTTCTTGTAGCCGTATTCGAACCTTTTGGCATTCTTTGATAGTCGCCTATAGTCCCTAACGTAGTCAAGACTAGTAACTACCTTTGACCAAAGATCTCCTCTTTCTTTGTCCTCAAGTCCGTCAAAACCCATGTATGCCGGATTTATTTCTTCTATTACCTCTTTCTTTACGTAAAGTAGACCAGTACCAATTGGCCCGCACAACCACTTGTAGCCTCCAGCCGACATTGCGTCTATTCCAAATTCCCTCACGTCAACTCTAACTGCCCCGAGTGATTGAATGGCATCAACAAATAGAAGGGCTCCTACCTCATGAGCCATCTTAGATAGCTCCTTAAGTTCTATCCTGAATCCGTTCACAAATTGCACGTGACTAACGGCCACCACCCTTGTGTTTTCATCAATCAGTTTGCTGAAGTCCTTCATTTGCAATGTGTAGTTTCGGTTCCTGACAACTCTTACCTCTACTCCTCGTTTCTTAGCCTGATGATACCAGGGTAGGGCATTTGCAGGGTATTCAAGGTCATCTATCACCAAGTTATCCCCTTCTCTCCAGGAGATTCCTGAAGCAATTGCATTTATCCCTTGTGTAGTACTTGATATAAGCGCTATCTCAGTGGAATCTGCGTTTACAAGCCGGCCTATGGACTTCTTACATTCCTCTTGCAAGTCCTTAGCCCAAGCTCGATCCCATTTCAAGTACATCCTTCCAATTGCCTCTTGAACGGCCCTAATTGAAGAAAGGGGCATTGGAGTGGTTGCTGCTGAAGCTAAATGCACAACTTCCTTGAGAACGGGAAAATCTTCCCTTATTCTCTCTATTTCTTGGGGTGAAAACATCTCAGTTCACTCAACCTTGTAACGGAAATCGTTTAAACCTGAGCCAAACACTTGTTCGAGATAATTCATCTTATGATGAGTTCTTCAAGCTCTGTAGGGTATCTTGTTATTATTTCGGCACCATCTCCCGTGATAACAACGGTATCTGAGTGCCTGAAGCCTCCTAGATCCGGTATGTATAATCCAGGTTCGCAGCTGAAGACCATGCTGGGCTTCATCTCCCTAGAATCTCCCTCCTCAATCCACGGTGGTTCATGGCCTTCAAGCCCTATTCCATGTCCTGTTCTATGTAACGCCTTTTCTAACACGCCTTCCTCCCTAAAAACTCTGAAAGCAGCTCTATTGGGAGCATAGCATGGGTTTCCTGGTTTGTACTCTTTTAGAGCCTCATTCCTCGCCTTCATCATGACTCTAAAGTACCTCATTTGCTCTTCGCTTGGATCGCCCACTATCATCGTCCTCTCCAGTTCAGCACTATATCCACCTACGTAAGCAGATGCCTCCCCAATTAACACGTCTCCTTCCTTTATCAGGACGTTGTTGTACATCATGTGTGGGTAAAATGAAAGCCTTCCAACCTGGCCCCTAAAGTAGGCCTTTGCGGGCGGGATCCACGCAAATGTTGTCGGTCCCATGACCCTTATCATAGCACTCGAGGCTTCTATAGAGGCCAGCAGGGATGCTTCAACCTCAGAAGTGCCTGGAATGGAGTATTCTTGCAAGTACCTAAGGACAAGAGTGCACCACTTAGCGCTTTCTCTTAAAAGCGATATTTCTTCCTCAGACTTCACGAGTCTCATATCGTCCACTATTTCAGGGACGACTTGAACCTTTCTTCCAATTATCTCGCTGAAAGCAGGGCCCTTGTAACCATACTTCCCGGGATAACCGTCAGAATCTACTCCTATCTTTTTATCCAGGATTTTTTCCTCTTGTAGAACTTTTAGAAGCTCTTTTAGAGGATGCTCGGTTCCAGGATATTCGAAGTATGTGAAGAGCTTGCTAATCCAAGGAACTCTGTACTTAATGTGCTCCTCTTCAAGCTTAGGGACGAAGAAGATGAGTTCACCATCCCTAGGAAATATCATAGCCAAAGGTCTTTCCGTGGCAAGAAGATGGTAACCTGTCAGATAGAATATCCGTAAGGGGCTGAAGAAAATCAGGACATCCAGATTCCTCCTTTTGAGTTCTTCCCTTACTCTATCCCTCCTGGTCTCGTACTCCTTCTGGCTCAACTCATACATGTTCATCCTTGTAAGGATGAAAGGAGATAGGAAATAACTTTCGCTTTTCAATGAGTCTTGGTTTCCATACCTGCATTGAAATGCGATTCACGTGCTAGATGTGAGAGAGGATACACTAAAACCTATTCACTCTTCTCAGACAGTTTATGAACAATCGAAAGAAGGAAGTAAGGGTAGAACACCTCATCCAAAGAGCTTTTCTAACCTATCCATAGCTTCCTTTAAGTTCTCCATTGAGTTGGCAAAAGAGATCCTTATGTGGGTATCATAACCTCCAAACGCTTTCCCTGGAGTTACTAGAACACCAGCTTTGTATAGCATAGCTTCAGCCACCTGAGAAGAGCTCATTCCGGTTCCTGATATGTCTGGGAAAACGTAGAATGCTCCTTTAGGCTTTACAAGGTTGAACGATGGTATCTTAGATATTCTTTCCACGATGAAATCTCTCCTCCTTTTGAATTCTTTCACCATCTCTTTGACGAATTCTGTGGTAGACTTTAATGCGGTAACGGCAGCTTTCTGGATGAAAGCTGGAGCACAGGATATAGAATGTTGTTGTATCTTGTTCATAGCTGAGATGATTTCCCTAGGACCTGCTGCATATCCTAGACGCCATCCTGTCATGGCATAGGCCTTTGAAAAACCGTTTACAACTATTGTTAGATCCTCCATTCCATCCATCGATGCAATGCTTATGTGCTTGCCCTCATAGATCAGCTTCTCATAAATCTCATCGGATATCACGTATATTTTCTTCTCGCTTAGGATTTCCGCCAATTTCCTCAAAGATTTCTCGTCGTATACCGCTCCAGTAGGATTATTTGGGGTGTTCAAAATCAAAACTTTCGTTCTTGGTCCTATGGAACTGGCTATTTCTTCAATATCTAGTGAAAAGTCCTCTTTTGTTGGAACTGCCTTTAATTTTCCTCCTGCTGCTTTAACTATCTCTTTGTAGCTCACCCAATAAGGTGCAGGTACGATGACCTCGTCTCCGTCTTCTACTAAAGCCATAATGGCTTCGAAGACCGCAAATTTTGTTCCAGGAGTTACAATTATGCTCTCAAGATCATAGTCCAGCCCGTTATCTTCTTTGAATTTCTCCGAAATCGCTTCTCTGAGCTCTAAAATCCCTTGGCTTGATGTGTAATGTGTGAAACCAGATTTCATGGCATCAAATGCTGCCTCGATCACGTTCTCAGGAGTGTCAAAATCAGGTTCTCCTATACTTAGGTAGATTACCTTTATTCCTTTCTTTTCCACTTCCTTTGCCTTTTCCAAGGTTTTCATGGTAGCTGACTCCTTTATCCTCCTCACCATAGGGGAGAGAACATTTTTACCAGGGTTGCTCATTTCAAATGCCAATTTAACAGCCTCCTCCGCTAATATTTGAAGAGGATCTACCACAGGAACAGAAATGTCCCCTTCCTTAAGTACGAGCGATATCTCGGTGCATCCGCAAATGACAGCCTCAGCTCCCTGTTTAATTAGCTCGTTTGCTATCCTGAGAACGATCTTCCTGCCAGCATCAAGATCACCTGCCTTTATGTGGTCGTATATTGCGTTCATCACCTCTTTTTGAAGGTCTTCCTGAGGAACTATTACCTCTATTCCCTTCTTTCTCAACGCGTTCTGATACAATCCTGTTTTTACCGTTCCATTCGTTGCGAGAAGTCCGATCTTCTTGAAGTTCTTCCTCTTCAGCCTTGAGGCCATTACCTCTATCATGTTTACAACTGGAATTCCAATCTCCTTCTGAAGTTCATTGATGTAATAGTGCGATGTGTTACATGGAATTATCAAGAAGCTCGCCCCTGCCCTTTCAAGGTTTTTGGCAGTCTCGATCATCATTGGAAGAGGACTAGGTCCTCCATGAAGGATTGCAGCTGTTCTGTCGGGTATCTTTGGATTGTTATCTATTATGATTCTAAGATGATCTTGGTCCTTTTTTGCAGGGGTCACCTTTATTATTCTGAAAAATAACTCAGCTGTAGCTTCGGGACCCATTCCTCCCAGAATTCCTATGACTCCTTCCTTCATGTGGTAGATCAATCTCCGTAAGCATAAGAAAGAGTAAAAAGGTTATCATCCAGAAGCCTTGCTATGGGTTTTAAGAAAATCAGTTTTAAGCGTTTAATTTGGAAAATCAGATCTTCTAGGGTAGAACTCCTTCATGTTATCTTGTTCATGCTACAAAAGCTATGAAAACGCTGAATTGATAGGGTCGGTGGGATAGAGGGGTTTGTCAAGCCCAGGATAACCATCACGAATTCACAACTTGAGAAGCCCTTTGAACAAAGAATAAATTCTTTGCGAGCAAGAAGGAAGAGGTATGGTTGATGATAAAGAGATTCATGGAATTGCAGGAAAGATCTTGTGGGTTGATCTATCTCATGGCAAGATTGAGGAAAGGGGCCTTGAGGAGGAGGATTACAGGAAGTGGATAGGCGGCAGGGGTCTTGCTTCCAAATTGCTTTTTGAGAACCTACCCAAGGGAACAGACCCTCTTGGACCAGAAAACTTGTTGATATTCGCTGTAGGTCCATTGACCGGTTCGCCAATCTCTTTTACGTCCAGAATGGCTGTTGTGACGAAGTCCCCTGAAACTGGATTTTACGACAGATCTATGGTGGGAGGAGATTTTCCCGCTAAGCTCAAAAGGGCTGGTTATGACGCCATCTCTTTTACAGGATCCTCCGAAGAACCAGTATACCTCTTTTTGGGGGAAAATGGCGCTGAGCTGCTAAATGCCAAGGAGCTATGGGGCAAGTCAACCTCTGAGATAGACTCAATCCTAAAGGAGAGACATGGAAAGGACGTCAGCGTAGCCTGCATAGGACCAGCCGGAGAGAAGCTCGTCAAATATGCATGCATAATGACGAGTCTTGTAAATTCCGCGGGAAGAGGCGGTGTGGGAGCTGTAATGGGGAGCAAGAAGTTGAAAGCCATCGCTGTCAAAGGATGGAGAGGATATCACCCTTACTCTGAGGAAGAAACAAGGAAATGGGCAGTAGAAATTGTTGGACAAATAAGGGAGAGGCTTAAGGGGCTCTCAACATATGGGACTCCAGAAGGATTGTTGTTGCACAACGAGCTTGGATTCTTGCCGACCAGAGATTTTCAGACTGGCGTGTTTGAGGGAGCAGAACTCATATCGCATGAAATGCTGAAGAAATATGAGGTAAAGTCTTCTGGCTGCTTCGGATGTGCTGTAAGATGCAAGAAGTTCCATGAAGTTAAGGAAGGAAAATACAAAGTCTTCACAGGAGGACCTGAATACGAGTGCCTGACGATGCTCGGCTCAAATTTGGGGATATCAAATGTTGAAGCCATAATATTGATGAACGGACTTTGCAACGACTACGGGTTAGACGGAATCTCAACGGGCGCAACCATAGGTTTTGCGATGGAGTGCTTTGAGAGAGGGCTGATAACAGAGGAAAACACAGGGGGCATTGAGTTGAGGTTTGGTGATGCGGATTCAGCAATGCAGTTGATTCACATGATAGCAAGAAGACAGGGATTCGGCTCTGAGCTTGCAGACGGCGTTAAAGAACTCTCTAAAAGGGTAGGTGGCGAATTCTTCGCACCACATGTGAAGAGGTTGGAGTTCCCAGCATACGATCCAAGAGGTTTGCAGGGTTTTGGGCTTGCGTTTGCTACAGCAAACAGAGGGGCATGTCATAACATGAACTCAATGTATTACGCAGAGATCTCCAAAAGAGAAACCGATAGATTCGAAACAAAGGGAAAAGGCGTCGTTATGAGGAAATGGGCTCTCAGGTACGCGATATACGACTCCGTAACTATGTGTTCCTTTGGAAGAGGTATAATACCCCCAGAGGACATTGCAGTCATGGTCTCAGCCGTAACCGGATGGGACATCACAGTAGAAGACCTTATGCTGGCCGCTGAAAGGATATACAACATTGAGAAGCTGTTTAACATTAGGGAAGGGTGGAAAAAGGAGATGGACACCCTACCAAGCAGATTTCTGGAGGAGCCGATGCCTGAGGGTCCTTCTAAAGGGAACGTGGTGAGGCTTGACGAGATGCTTGAGGACTTCTACGAGATCATGGGTTGGGACAGACGTACTGGCTTGCCAACGGATGAAAAGCTGAGGGAACTCGGGTTATTAGAGTACAAAAAAGGGCTCTATTGATCTAGACCTCATTTCTTCGCTTCAAGGCCAGATACACTCTCTCAGGAGTTGCTGGTATCTCCTTTATCCTCACACCAGTTGCGTTCTTAATGGCGTTTATTATTGCTGCTGGAGTTGGGATTAAAGCCATTTCTCCCACTCCTTTGGCTCCAAAGGGCCCATACTCATATAAATCCTCGACATAGATCGGTTTTTCCACCTCGGGGATGTCTGCTGCCGTGGGAAGTAGGTAATCGGTGAGGTTTGGGTTCAGTATCCTTCCGCCCTCGAACTTGAGGTCTAAGCTCTTGATAGTAGTAGAGACCGAAGGGTAGCCCTATTCTTGTTCCAAAGAATTCGAACAGAAAGCCCATTGCAATCCCGGACAGCAATAAGATCCACGCTCTCCTCCAGAAAGTTAGTGAAGCTATGACTATGGCTGAGATGTACAACGTAAAGTAAATAAGCAGAATGCCAAACTCTTGCCTTGCATAAGCCCTAGAAAGGGATTTTATGGGGCTGGCGGCTAAAATGGGGGTGATCGGTATTAATTCTTTGGAAAAGAGTTTGTTCCATGACCTTCCCTCCTAAACTCCTTGTTCTCTTTTAAAAATAAATTTCCGCTTGTTTTTCCCATCAATGGTCATTTTTCAACGTTTTTGCTCGAAGTTTGGTTTTAATCCCTTTCTTCGCCAAAAAGTTAGCAGCGCAATGTTTACAGCAAAATCTAAGCTTCTTACCCTCGATTGTAATTTCAACTCCTCCTTTGTAGATCTTCACTCCACAGTTTGCGCACACATCCAGCTTTGACTCTACTATTGCCTCAACAACAGAGGCCATTCTGTCAACTGTCTCCTCAACTAGCTTAACTCCTTTATCGGTTAGCTTGTAAACCTTCCTTCTCTTACACTCCTCCGCAACCTGCAGGTATCCTTCTTCTACAAGCCTTTTTAGAAAAGGATATATCTCTCCAGCACTCGGTCTGTGACCTGTCAGCCTTTCAATCTCATCCATTATCTGATAGCCGTGTGTAGGCCCTTTGTGTAGAACCAAGAGTATTAGAGTCCTGACCAGCCCTCTAGGCTTGAAAGTGGATTCTGAGTTCATCTCATGTAACACTTCGGTGCTTTGTTTTAAGGCATATCCTCCTGCCTATGCCTGTACCTGCTCCTTCTATCTGCAAGTAACAAAAGTATGAGAAGGCCAAGGGTACCAAGTGCAAGAAACCAGAAGAAGGGCCAAAACATCATAGCTCCCCACCAGCCCATGCCCCAACCACATAGCCACACTAGAATTCACCCTTCCAAGTCCATCTCAACTTCTGAAAGGAAGTTACCGTGCCATGAGTGATACCAGACGTTTCCGGTGAATGCGTTCACACTCAACATGCCGTACATTTCCCCATCAAGCTTGAAGTCCATTGTGTAGTACCCATAGAAGGCGACAGGTTCCTCTATTTCTATATCCCTGCCTGGAAACTTGTATTTCAAATAGTCTTCAGCTATCCCGATGGCTTGAGCTTCTCCTATCGAAGGAGTGTATTCTTCTCCCGCCCAAATGGCGTGCATTCCATACTCCAGGTTCCACATCATGTTTGGACCTGGTTCTGGCTTCTTCAAATTCTTGCTTCTTCAAATTCTCATCTTTTGGTCTTAAAAAGAGAAGATCGCGTGTCTTATGATTTTTTAGTGGGTATTGGAGCGTTAACATTCAGTACTAGGTTTTTCATGGTTTTCAGTAACTTTGATGCAACGTTTAGACAAAATGAAAGCGATTATTGAGAAAGTCAGAAAGGCTGATGCAGAAATAAGGAACACAGGAAGAAATCCAACGCTTGCGATGACGAAACCGGCATAAGCTTGGGCTATTGTATTCCCCGAATGAAGGCCCAGCATGAGAAGAGCTACATCCGCTCCATATGAGCCCTCCTCTGGGAAGATGCTGAGCAAGGTCTCGTTAGTACCGTGGAATATTGAGGCAGCTATTCCCGCAAATATTGGAAGTATGAAGGGAGGCAAGGGCGAAAGTGCAAGGACTAAGAGAGATGAAAAGTAGATTATCCCGGCCAAGGAGAGGAACCTTGCAGAGCTGAACCTGGTGGTTACGAAGTAGGCAAGCGTTCCGGCGGTCATGGATTGAATGCTTAGGGCTATTCCAACTTGACTGGGTGTGAGTCCCTTTGAGGAATAGAATAGAGGCATTACGTATGAGAGAAGAGTTCCAACTGCAAATCCAGCGAGCATATAGCTAGCTATCAGCTTTTGGAACCTCTTGCTCCTCTTCAGCGGATTTAGACCTGAGAAAATCGCTTTAAATGAGACTTTTTTCCTCTGCACTTTGTCTCGCATTGTCAGCGTAGTTATCAAAGCACTAAGTGATAGAGGGAGAAAGAAGAGTAAGGTAGTATCAAGGGAGAATCTGGCTGAAATTATGCCTGCAACAAGACTTCCTAAGGATGAGAATATCATAGTCATGCCTATCATACCAACTAGCGAGCCTCTTGCTTCTTCTGTATGTTCTAGTACAAAAGGTCTGTTTACAGCCCAAAGAGCAGATCCTCTAAGGGAATCAAGCAGAGTACCGGTTGCGAACTGGACTTTTGACCTTGCTGTGTAGTAAACGCCCAGGGTTAGGGCTGATAAGACACCAGTCAAGCCTAGGAAAGGAACCCTTCCCACCATGTCGGAGACTGAGGCTATTAAGATCCTTGTGGATTGGAAGATTGCAGGATTAAGAGAAGCTATTAGACCTATTTGTTCTGGACTTATTCCCCTTGCTCTCATCAGGAGCGGCACGGTTGCTCCAAGTGCCCCCCCAAGCATGGAATTCGAGGTCTGAACTATTAGGAGTTTCTTGACCGGTTTCATCGGATGAGTTTAAGGTCTCTTCTATAAATCCTTTCCTCCGTTGGACGACGATACACTGCTTGTCTTATATCTTATAGGACACCTCACATGAGGGTGAATATGTCTTACGAGTGGGAAAAGAAAGGCTTGTCAGTAAATGTAATGTTTTCCCTTCCAGGGGTTGCAACTCAGATCTTGGTGTCGGTCATAGACGAAAGAATTGACCTGCTTTTGGACTGTGGAAGTGGAACCCTCAGGGACTTACTATTGGATCAGTATCTTGATGAAGAGCGATTCAACAACATAAAGGCCGTGCTAATTTCACATGAGCATTTTGACCACGTAGGAGGGCTTTATCCATTGCTAGACTTCATGCACATATTAGGCAGGGAGGAGTCTTTAGAAATCATGGTTCCAAGACCTTCAACAGTTGCTATAAGGCTAATAGATGCGCTAAAAGCTTTCAGAAAATCATCTTTAACATACAAGATTGACCTTTTGGAGGTCTCTGATGGAGATGAGTTCCAATATGGACCAATGAGGGTGAGAGTATTTGGAGTGGTCCATAGGGGAAGCACCAAGACGGAACCGATAGGGCCTTATATTCCAGCGGTTGGTTATTCCATCTTTTTCAATGGAATTAAGTTAGTTTACAGCGGAGATACTGGGGTGTGCAATTCTCTAACTCATGAGTTGCATGGAGCAGATCTAGCTATTCTTGAGGCAACATGGGAGGAGAACAAGGATTTCAAAGAGATTCATATGAGCGAAGAGGAGGCCATCAAACTGGGTGGGACTGCAAAGGAGTTCATACTTATTCATAGGTTGAGAGATCTTAGAAAAGCTCTAAAGCAAAAGTAATCCCTGGACACATCTTTGAGCTTACGGAAGTGGGGTACCTTTGACTATTTCTTAACCTTCTCCCACAGATCGAGAGGAGGCTTTAGATCTGGCGGGAGGGGAGACTTGTACTTTCTACCCATCAATCTCTTCTCAAACTCATCCCATGCTTTCTTCAGAAGTTCTTCATCGGTCATGAGATCAATTGCTGTTGCTGCCATGACCTTTGCGGCGAAAATAAGAGATCTATGCCCTAAGCCAGTTCCACTTTGGGCTACAACCTGCCATGAATGACCAGGAGTTCCAAGCACATAGGTAGCTGTGGAGAACTCCTTCGTGGGAGCCTGCCAGCTTACATCTGCGACATCTGTTGATCCTGGACTAACTTCTCCATCTCCCCAAGGGTCTGGAACGCTTCTATCTATCATGACGTCAAGTAGTTTCTCCCAATCAGGCCTTTTGCTCTTCCTAAGGGCTTCTTTCTTTTGTTCTGGGGGGATTGATTTAGCTATTTCCTTCGCAAACTCAAGATCCTCATCCGAGTACTCAGGAGGCCCTATTTCCCTCATGTTTTTCACTATTAGCTCGCTTAGAACCCTGTTAGGTATGACGTTGGAAATTCCCTTTATAAACTCGACCTCCAGCTTGGTTCCAGTCATTAGAGCGGCTCCTTTCGCTATGTCAAGGATGCGCTGATAGATCTCATCTACCTGCTCCCTTTCAGGAGCTCTTACTAGGTACCAGGAGCGAGCATAAGCTGGAACAACGTTTGGCTGGCCGCCTCCTTCCTCTATTATGTAATGGATTCTTGCCTCTTGGATCACGTGCTCCCTTAGGTAGTTCACACCTATGTTCATGAGTTCAACAGCATCTAAAGCGCTCCTGCCCCTCTCTGGGGATCCTGCAGCATGAGCTGAGACTCCGTGGAAGTGAAACTTCACTGAGTTGTTTGCTAGGCTGCTCTTCAATGTTGCAGCATTCATTGAACCTGGATGGTGGCTTATTACTGCGTCTACTCCCTTGAACACCCCGTCCCTAACCATGAACACTTTTCCGCTGGCGTTTTCTTCTGCAGGGGTTCCAAAGAACTTTATCGTCCCTTTAAGCCCTGCTTCCTCCATAGCAATTCTAACGGCTATCGCAGCAGCCATTCCTGAGGTTCCGTGGATATTGTGGCCGCAACCATGACCAGGGGCTCCCTCCTTTAGCGGTTCTCTCCAAGGAACCTTTTTTTGAGACAAACCAGGCAAAGCATCGTACTCACCCATTATCCCTATCACTGGCCTTCCAGAGCCGTAGGTTGCCACGAAGGCAGTAGGCATTCCAGCAACTCCTCTCTCAACCTTAAAGCCGGCTTTTTCCAGCTCATCAGCTAGCAACTTAGATGATTTGTACTCAATGAGGCCTAACTCGGCGTACTCCCATATCTTATCGCTTATCTCGATCAGACGGGACTCATTCTCGGATATCCAACTAAAAGCAACTTCTCTAGCTTTCTCTGACATTCCGAGTTGCCCATTGGAGTTTTCCCTATAAAGATTGTGCGCTCATAAAGGCATGACACCCTCTTCTCTATCTTTAGATAGATGAAGGGCTATCAGCTAACTCCTTTGATCTAGAGGGAGGCGTCGAATAGAGATTACAGTCTTATGCAAACTTTATATTAGCGATCATCTCTTGTTCTAAAATGGAATACGTTAACTTAGGAAGAGCAGGAGTTAAGGTATCGAGAATCTGTTTGGGGTGCATGTCTTTCGGCAATAGTGCAGAATGGATGCTGGAAATCGATGAAGTGCGTCCCATCATTAGGAAAGCCTTAGATCTTGGAATAAACTTCTTCGATACTGCAAACGTATATTCAAGAGGCCGATCTGAGAAGATAGTTGGCGAGCTTCTGAAGGATTACAGGAAAGACGTCGTCATCGCAACTAAGGTCTACGGGAAGATGGGAGAAGGACCTAATGATAGGGGGTTGTCCCGCCTCCACATCTTGAGACAAATAGAAGGATCCTTGGAGAGGCTTCGAACCGATTACGTTGATCTATATCAAATACACAGGTGGGACTACGAGACTCCCATAGAGGAGACGCTCCGAACCTTGGACGACTTGGTACATCAGGGCAAGGTGAGATACATAGGAGCTTCAAGCATGTGGGCTTGGCAGTTCGCAAAAGCTCTTTGGACCAGCGAACGCTTAGGCTTGGAACGCTTTGTTAGCATGCAGAATCACTATAACCTCTGCTATCGTGAGGAGGAAAGAGAGATGATTCCTCTATGTAAAGAGGAAGGAATTGCCATAATTCCGTGGAGTCCTTTGGCAAGGGGGTTCTTAACCGGGAAATATAAGAGAGGTGAAGAGCCAGACAGCGCAAGATACAGGTCTGATAGATGGCTTAAAGAACGTTTCTTCCGCCCTGAGGACTGGGATGTGTTAGATGCATTGCTTGAGGTCGCTGCCGAGAAAGGCGTTCCTCCAGCAGAAGTTGCCCTAGCTTGGTTGTTCGAGAAGGGTGTAACGGCTCCAATAGTTGGAGTCACTAAAGTGGAGCATGTGGAGCAGGCAGTAGAGTCCCTAGAGGTTCGCCTAACCCCAGATGATGTTAGAAGGCTGGAGGAGCCCTACAAGCCCCATCCTGTAATAGGACATACCTAGAGAACCTATGGATTCCTTAGTCAGCACTATTCAGTCTTTGAACTTTGAATTCACATAATTTGATGAAAATAGAGTTCTAATAAGAACAAACAAAGGAATTCAAGGTTAAAAGCTAAGAAAAAGGTGCCAAGGATGGTGAGCTCTTGGAGGAGTCGTACGAAAAAGAGGTTTTGTTTCCTCCTCAGGATTACATTAGGGTAAATCACGAGGATCTTAAGAAGTTTGTCAAGAAAGTATTCTTGAAACTCGGAGTTCCAGCCAAAGACGCTGAAATAACTGCTGACAACTTAGTTACAGCTGATCTGAGAGGTATAAGTTCTCATGGCGTCGCAAGGCTGAAGAGATACGTAGATGGCTTAAGAAATGGCGTAGTTAAAGCCAAACCTGAGATAAAGATCATTAGAGAAAGCCCTGTACACGCTCTAGTGGATGGAGGCTTCGGTTTGGGACAGCCCGTTGCCTACAAAGCCATGAAAATAGCGATAGATAAGGCCAAGAAGAACTTTTTCGGTATAGTAGGAGTGAGAAACAGTAATCATTACGGTATAGCGGGGTATTACTCGCTAATGGCCTTAAAAGAGGATCTTATAGGGATCTCCATGACTAACTCGCGTCCTCTGGTGGCTCACACAGGCGCTTTAGGAAGAACAATAGGGACAAACCCCATCTCTTTTGCGGCTCCCTCAAAGGAGGAACCTGAATTCGTCCTTGACATGGCTACTTCTGTTGTCCCAATAGGCAAGATTGAAGTCTATTCCAGGAGAGGAAAGCCAATACCCGAGGGCTGGGCAATAGACGAAGAGGGAAACCTACTAACTGACCCCTCTGTTGCCCTTAAGGCTGGTACCTTGCTCCCTCTGGGAGGACTAGGGGAGCTTTTGGGAGGCCACAAAGGCTATGGTCTCTCTGTCATGGTCGACATACTTTCTGGCATACTCACAGGAGCTAACTGGGGTCCATTTGTTGGGCCAACGCAGGGGCCAGAGCCAAGCAATGTTGGCCACTTCTTCATGGCCATAAATGTAGAGGCCTTTATGCCCCTAGAGGAGTTTAAAGAGAGAATGGAAGAGCTCAAGAGACATCTCAAGACAGCAAAACTCCATCCAAAGTTCAAGAAAATCTGGATTCACGGAGAGAAGTCGTGGCTTACTATGCGGTATAGGATGAAGCACGGTGTACCTCTCTACGTGAAAGTCGTAAATTCTTTGAGGGAAGTATCCAAAGAGGTAGGGGTGGAACTTCCATTCTAAGTGTTTAAGGCTCGCTCAATGAGGTTTAAGCAAAGCTAAAGAAAGGGTTGAGTATCACCTAATCCTAGGGGTTTATCCCAGCTCTTAAGGCGAAGGGCTTTGATTACTCCTTAGAATGTTCTGACCAAGCATCTATAGGCGGTTTTATCTCGGGAGGAATCGCACACTTATACTTTCTACCCCTTAACCTCTCCTCAAACTCGTCCCATGCTTTCTTAAGGAGTTCCTCGTTCGTCATTAGGTCTATTACTGAAGCCGCCATGACCTTTGCAGCGAATATGAGGGACTTATGGCCTATTCCCATTCCGCTCTGGGCTACGACTTGCCATGAATGTCCGGGGGTTCCCAACACCCATGCTGCAGTTGAAAATTCCTTCGTAGGAGCCTGCCAGCTTATGTCTGCAACATCTGTGGATCCGTGCATTATTTCTCCCTCCCCCCAAGGATCTGGAATGCTCCTATCTATCAGGACGTCAAGTAGTTTCTCCCAATCAGGTCTCTTGCTCTTCCTTAGGGCCTCTCTCTTTTGTTCGGGAGGAATCGATTTGGAGATCTCCTTCGCGAATTCCATCTCCTCACCTGTGTATTCCGGAGGTCCAATTTCCCTCATGTTCTTTACTATTAGCTCGCTTAGAACCTTGTTAGGTATGATATTATAGAGGCCGTCTATCATCTGAACTTCCAACTTAGTTCCGGTCATTAAAGCAGCTCCCTTTGCTATGTCGAGGATCCTTTTTGTTATGGCTTCCACCTGCTCCCTTTCAGGAGCCCTGATATAGTACCAAGAGCGTGCATATGCTGGAACAACATTTGGCTGATCCCCTCCCTTCTCGATCACGTAGTGAATCCTTGCCTCCTGGATCACGTGCTCCCTTAGGTAGTTCACCCCTATGTTCATGAGTTCAACAGCATCCAAGGCGCTTCTTCCTTGCTCAGGAGAGGCCGCTGCATGGGAAGATACTCCATAGAAGTGAAACTTGTATGAATCGATTGCTAAACAACTTTTCAGTGTTGCAGCATTCATAGAGCCTGGGTGATGGCTTATTACCGCGTCTACTCCTTTAAATAGACCTTCCCTAGCCATGAACACCTTACCGCTAAAATTCTCCTCGGCTGGGGTTCCAAAGAACTTTATCGTCCCTTTAAGCCCTGCTTCCTCCATAGCAACTTTTACCGCAATCGCAGCAGCCATTCCTGAAGTTCCGTGGATGTTATGACCGCACCCATGGCCGGGAGCTCCTTCCTTTAATGGTTCCCTCCAAGGAACCTTTTTTTGAGACAAACCAGGCAAAGCATCGTACTCACCCATTATC
>QMVZ01000022.1 GCA_003661365.1 Thermoproteota archaeon
CATAATCAAATATTTACTTGAGGAGAAATTTATAACCAAAAATGGAAAAAACTTCACTTTAACTGAAGATGGCAGGAAAAGAGTCGACAAAATATTCAAAAATATTAGGTATCTGCAAAATGAGTGAAAATAATTAAACTGTTCACCTTTACTGCTTTGATATATTTTCAGAGATGAAAATTTTGGTTATAGCCATAGCACTGGTCGCCTATTTTGTTCATCAATATAATAAAAAGCTTGGAGCATACAGTTTTCGTATGAATAATATCTTAGTGAAATAAATTTTTCTTAGGTTCTCAGAGCTGTTATAACCACGCACGGTATCTACTTTTAACTCAACTTACATTCGTGTTATCGCGAAATAATTTGCTGTGGACCTTTTTAGTAGTAAAAATTGATGATAGGGCTTTCAAAGGTTTTGGACAAGCTTACCTGTCCAGAAGACTTATAATTGAGGATCTTATTATCCGTGACGATACAGAATATCAAGGGAGTTGATTATGGACCGCCAATATCTGTTCTGGGCGTAGATGCCCACGAATTAAAGCCTCTTTTACTGAGATCCTTAAATAAGAATCAGTTATTAATTCTGAGAGAGTTAGCCTTTAACTTCGATAGGAGCCTCACTTCTGTCCTAATCGAGATTTCAGAGACAAAAAATGTCCCATTGTCGACGCTTAAACTTAATGCCAAAGTCCTAAGGAATCTGGGCTTGATATATGTAGGTGAGCTAAATGGGAGGCGCTCTGCAAGGTTATCTAGGCTTGGAAGGATCGTGCTTGAAATAATAGATGGCTAGGCGAATTTCTATATAATCAGAGCTTCAGAGTTATACTTTGCAGCTATCTAGAATAGTTCATCAGCCTGATGGATTTTATTTAGCGTTAGCTCTTTGAATATGATCTCATCTATCCTCTTCCTCGGACACATGGTGCAAGGGCCCAAGCTCCACTCCAGTTTGGAGTATTTCTCATTGTAAAGGTTTCTAGCAAGCGTTCTTTCAAAGGCCATTATACTTTTTTCCCGGAAGTCATAACCCAGCACCTTCCTCAAACCCTCTATTATCGCTCTCTTAATCTCCTCTAGCTCCACATCCCTTTTAAGCGCCTTTTCGATGGTTGTTACTTCGTGCCACTTAGAACGGACAAACTTTTCCCTACGATTATAGTAAGGAGCTTTTAGAACTCGATCAAGCAATTCTAGATCTGAGCTTACTAGTATTGAGCCGTGGACGAATATGAACTCCTTTGCAATAAGCCCAGACATTCCAGAAACCTTTTTCTTTCCTATCAAAACGCTGTTAACAGGCTTAAAGTGCACGTCTTTAACGCCTAAACTCCTAAGGCCAAATCCAACTGCCTTTCCAAGGAGTTCAAACCCCCTAAATAGCTTCTCTCCTATCAAGGGGTTGTTTCTCCTTAAAGCCAAGGCGAAGTTCAGGTTTCCAAGATCATGGTATACAGCTCCTCCTCCCGTAAACCTCCTTTCTACCCTGACTTTGTAACTGATACACTCCTCGAAATTTACCTCAAGACTAGGGCATTGAAATCTGCCAATTACAATGGCATTAGCATTCCTCCAAAACCTAAGGGTTTCAGGAACAACTCTTTTTCCTACAGCCAGGGCGATGGCCTCCTCAAGAGCGAGATTCAGATAGGGATGCTCTGGATATTCTAAGTCAAGAACTCTTATCATGAAGTCCCTCGCAGGTCCATCGAAGCTCAGATCACTTTTAATATTAAGGACTTAAGAGCAACATGCAGAGTTCTACTTTAACTAGACTAACAGAGAAATGAACGGCCCTCTATTAAGTCTCCGTGTCTATCTTGCATGATTTAACTGTTTGGAAGGCTTTCTTTACCATACTCAAATATCTTAAGTTAGTCTAATAGGTTCTGCTTAGGTGAAGTACTTGGCATCACTTGAGGAAGAAGTTGTTGGAGATATCTGGTGCAATTTTGAGGCATACAAGAATTTAGTTATAATGTGCGATCGCTTTGGCAGCCGTTTCGCATTTACAGAAGAGGAAAAGCTAGCTAGAGACTTCATAGAGAAGAAGTTCGAGGAATATGGTTTAGAAAACGTAAGAGTGGAGCCTTTCAAGTATTTTGGATGGAAGAGGGGCAAGGCATCCTTGGAGGTTTTAGAACCGTTTGAGAAGAAAATACCAGTAATATCCCTTGTTCTTTCGCCTCCAACCCCAAAGGAAGGCTTGGAAGGAGAAGTAGTTTACCTGGGCTCTGGAAGTCCGGATGAGTTCAAGGCGAAGAAAGACGAGATAGAGGGAAAGATCGTACTTTGTTCTAGTGCAGCATCTCCAGATGGGAAGAGATACCACAGAAGGACAAAGTACGGGTATGCAGTTGAGTTTGGAGCCATAGGCTTCATCTTTATGAATCATAACCCTGGGAAGCTACCTCCAACTGGATCCTTAAGACCAGCCTACCGGATGGCTGGTGAGATACCAGCAATAGGGATCTCAATGGAGGATGGGGAGTTCATAATCCGTAACATGAAGGGCAGGAGACTAAGGGTCAGGATGTACAACGAGAGCCAGATTGTGCCAGATGCTACCTCTTGGAATGTTGTGGGAGAGATCGTCGGAAGCAAGTATCCTGACGATATTGTGGTCCTTGGAGGTCATTACGACGGGCATGACATATCACAAGGCGCTCTGGACAATTGTTCAGGTGTTGTAAGCATAATGGAAGTAGCAAGAACTCTAGCAAAGCACAAAGGGTCGTTTAAGCGTACAATAAGGTTTATCGCCTTTGGAGCTGAGGAACTTGGCGTCACGGGCTCTACATGCTATGTCGACCAACACAAGGATGAGATACCTCGTTTCAACATGATGATAAACGTAGATGGAGGGGGGAGGTTTATCAGACAGAACTTCGAGGTTCATGGTCCAGAGGAGCTTGTTCCCTACTTGCAGAAAATTGCAGACGAGATAGGCTATCCAATGAAGGTGAAAACTACATTAAGCACGGCTTCTGATCACTGGCCATTTTATCTAGAAGGAGTACCTGCAGCCTCCCTTGAGAGCGTTCCAGATCCCATGCTGGAACCTTTAGTAAGGTCCATGGGAAGAGGATGGGGTCACACGCCAGCAGACACTGTAGATAAAGTAGATCCTAGGGCATTGAAGGAGGCATCACTTGTTCTAAGCCAATTCCTCATAAGAATAGCAAATGAGGAAGAGTTCCCAATAAAGCACACGGAAAAGAAGAAGATCCTCAAATACCTAGAGGAAAGGGGTGTGGCTGAGCAACTAAGAATCCAAAAGAAGTGGCATCCAGAATCTATAAGATAAGGACTATTCGCGTGCTAGTCATAGATCAATCGCGCCAGGCTATTAGCAAAGCTACTATGCTGCAGATACCAGGGATCAAAGCGATAAGTCCACCACTCCCAATCCTTACTGAGACCACGCTTGGACCTCTGTTTAGAAGAGGCCAAACTACTCCTCTAATTATCTTCTTTGCGTCAACTCCAATGTAAGTTATCAAAGAGGATCCAAAGAGCATGACCAACGAAGAAATAAACAAGTCGTTTTTTCTCTCCGGTGAAAGGAGATCTTTTCTACAAACAGCAAAAAACATGAGGACGTTAAGCTGAATCAATATTCCAAATCCGAGGCAGTAAACATACTTGAGTAACCACATCTCGCTTTCGATGTATCTCATTGCATCTCCAAATAACACCTCTACGGGTCCATCGCCATCTATTATAACTCCTAAAGGAAGAAAAACAAAGAGAAACGAGGCAGATGCCGAAATTAAGTTGAGAATAGCGCAAGCTATAACTTTGTGTTCTTGAGACATTCATTTAGCCCTTTAACGGGCATCACAAAAACTTTTTCCCTCTGGAAGGAACTAAGATATGATGCGTTTTGGAGTACAATGAGGTCCTGGATTATTACTCAAGGGAATTGGTGAAAAAGGAAATTTCTGATTACTGTAAGGGTAGATGGGTGGCTCTAGAAGCCCCATCAGAGGAAAAAAGAACTTTCTTCAGGTACATAGGAAAAAAACCGCTGAAGGTTGAAGAAGAGAGGGATGTGGAAGCAGTTCTCAAGAGGTTTAGGTTCTTCAAACCAAGAACATTCTATGCAACTGCTAATGTTTACAAGAAGCTGGATTCGAAGGAAGATCTAGAAGAGCCAGACAACATAGCCCTTTCTTCTCCAATCTGGGACGTTGACAACGAGTTGGAGAGATGGAAGCAGACACTAGAAGCAGCAACAGCGATAATTGAAGAATTAGAAAGGGCCGGAGTCGTGAAATCTGTCTTCCTTAAATGGTCAGGCAGAGGTTGTCATGTGCACATTCACGAGAAGGCATTCTCTCCTGAGCTGCTTAAGGAACATAACCCACTTGATGTATCTTATTCTATCGTTGAGTACGTGCTGAGAAGAACTCGGGATAAAATAAAGGAGTTAGCTAAATCATCTGAAGGAGCTAAGAGGCCTCTAGCCGTCGAAAATGACATGGATCTCAAACGAGTTTTTACAGTTCCACTATCCCTCCACCGATCGCTTGATCTGGCAGCAATTTGCTTCAAGCCAGATGAAATGGACGACTTCTCAGTCAGCTGGCTAGACCCACATGAGTTGAGACACAACATTAGGTGGAAGGAGTACGAGATTGGAGAAGCAGACGATATTGCAAAGAGAGCTCTGGCGGAAATTGGGGGATATTTCAAGGCAAAAGCGGTTGGAATGGTCAGAACAAGAGTGGGGGTGCCAGCTACTAAGGATAAGAGGAGTGAAAGATTTGAGAGAAAGGCTAGAAAGCTAGGGAGATTTCAAGTAATGGGCTTGCTACAGGCTGCGAGATACTACGTACTCAAAGGAAATTTGGAGAAAGCCAAGTCCTTCGGATTAAATAGAGCGATTTTCTATGCTTGGGCTAAAAGAACAGGCGGAAGGGTAGGAAGGAGGGCTGCTAAAGCAAGGGCAGCTAGACCTCGACTAAAGGTAGAGGTCAAAGAGGCTGAGAGATTTGAAGAACATATTGGAAACGAGGTTGCTTATCTCTCAAAAGAAGGTTTCTTCTTGATAGGCGATCAGGTTCAGAGACCAGAGGACTATGATAGACAGATAGCGGGAAGAATAAGCTCAGTAATTCCATACGATCAAGCATGGAGTACAGCATTAAGGTACATCTCAACTTTTCCAAGGGAGGTGTTATTGGATCAAAGAGGCTTTTTTGAAAAGGTGTATAAACCAGTAAGGGATAAGTTTCTCGAGATAATTGAAAAAGATCAAAAACAAGCCAGATTAGAACTGTGACTTGCTCTTAGATAGATTTTATTTCAAAATCGATCAAAGGAATGCATTAGAGATAGGTGTATACATGAAGGGCTTACTTAAAGAGAAACTATCTCACAATAGGGAAACAAAGATCATACTAGTATTTTATTTCTTTGCATACCTACTAAATTATGTCGCCTCATATCTTCTACTCCAATCCAATTGGGGAATTCATAGCAGTGTGATATACATTCTGTTAGTGTATGCTGTAGCTTTACTCATCTCATGCTAATGTTCTTGCTCACATGGCTTTCCTCCAATTTCCTGCAGAAGAGCATCTTGTCACTTATTGGAACTAAGGGCAAAGTGATTGACTCTTTTCTATGGGCTAATGCCTTCTCTTTACCCATACCTACCCTCTGGATAGTTAGGATACGGCTTATCATAGATAAAGAAACATCCTCGGAGTATTGGAGCATATCTTCTAAATGAAAACTTAATGTGGTGGATAATCTCCGCTACTTTCAGGAACTTAATCAAGAACGCATTCAAGTCATTTCTCGTTGTCAGGGCAATGATCGCTATATTCTGCACGGTCACTATTGTGTGCAAGTTCCAAGAGCGTTCTTAAAAGCGCTCTATAGAGATATGTTATGTCCTATTACTTTAGTAGATTGGATATTCTTTGCTCTTGCATTTTATGAGAGAAGATAAAGAGAGTAGATTCATTTGAGATGGAAATCATATTAGAAAATTGATTCTCAGCTGAAATAAGTTCACCATATGTGAAGACCGGAGAGCATCGATTCCCCCCATTCCTGAGTCTCATCCAAATGTACAATTACTCTGAGGTCATATTTTCCCGGAGGAATGTGACTGGGTATCTTCGCTTCAAGGACGTAAATTGGCCTAGGACATTCGATCCCAAGATCTTTTGGCAAATAGTACCTGCGACAAAGCGTTCTTATCTCCAACCTCTCATCGCTCAATGAGACCTCAATGTCTTCAATGTTGAGCTTAGGATACAACCTTTCATTGCATATATCTTCAGAACTAATCTTTCCTTTGAATTCAAATATTCTCTTCAGATTTTCGATGGTACAGGCTATGTCCATCGGCAGAAACTCGATTATTAGCGTTCTTTCAGGAGTTTCAGCTGCTGTCAACCTGTAGAGTTCGATTTTATCGAATCTTGCGTTAAGCTCATGATCTGGAGGCTTTATCTGGACATTCCATCCGTAAAACTCTAGAGCATCACGACCATACCTCCCGTCACATACGAAGGCGTGATGATACGTCGCTTCTGGCACGTACATCTCGTAAAACCCTCTCTCGTTGGTTTTCGTTATTGCCCTTCCCTTTGGGAATCCATACGGCCTTGTTAGTATGACATAAGCGTTGCTTTTCGGTTTATTCTCGAAGTCTGTTATTCTGCCATGAACTCTGACCTGAGGTGATACTTCAACTATTTCTCTTATGTTTCCAATTCTTACCTCAGAATATCTTGCTCTCATAAGCTTCTCATTTAGAGGGATCTCTGTTCCAACCATGCAAGGCATAAGAGGAGATCTGGTTCTCGTTAACTCTCCTACGACCTCTGACTCAAGTTTCCTATTCATCCTAAAGAACCCAAGGACAACCTGTTTCCCTTCAAGAGACTTTAGATATTCTAATGCTCTAGTGCTGCGAGGAATCGCTAAGAAAAGGGCATGAGGATAGGCTTCATAACAGATCTCCTTCTCGTCTAAGTAGGGTATAACCCCGTAATGATCTCTGAAGGTTTCATTATTGAATATCATTACCTTCAATTCGAGATCAGGGATTAGAACCCCTTTCATTCAAATCGCTCATATCCTCTTAAAATTAAAATACTAATTTCTCTTGTGTGGTAGCTTCTTATGGTTTTCGTTTTAACCCTAGACCACGAAGTTGAAAATTAGGCACAAGGAGTAAACATGTTTGCATGGGATCCCTCAACCTACTCGATTTTGAAACCGGGTTACCATGTTACTATAACGCCAAGTATAACTCCTTCATTTACAGTAAGGGAAGCAATAGAGGTCTACTCGAGGTTGAAGTTACAGATTATGTCAAGGTATACGATGAATTCTCACTGGAATGTGGAAATTGTCAAGCGAAGTGTATGGGCTGAGCCATCCGGCTACAGAATATTCTAACTTACTTGGTCCAGATAATGAGGCTAAAGAGGCTATAAGCTTCCTCGAAAGGAGGCTAAGAAGTACGAACTCATGGATAAGGCATGTAAGGACAGGCTCAGGATAGCTAGTGTGCTAGAAATTCACTTAGTGTTATTGAAGTGGATACAGTATGTCAGATCATCGACAAGATGATAAGTTTAACCTCGTAAGGATTATGGGATTAAGTTGAAGGTTGCCGTTTACTACTCTTTGGAAGATCTTCGTGTTGAAGAGCGGCCCGTCCCTGCAATATCTTCAGGAGAAATACTGGTGGAAATGAGAGCTTGTGGAATATGTGGATCTGACCTTATGAGCTGGTATCTGAAAGATAGAGCACCATTAGTCTTGGGCCATGAGCCTTCAGGAGTTGTCGTTAGGGCAGAAGAGGGATCTAACTTCTCCGTCGGAGACAGAGTTTTCGTTCATCATCATGTATCATGCATGTCATGCTATTACTGTACTCATCAGGATTTTACCATGTGCGAACAGTTTAGGGAAACTCATTTGGACCCCGGAGGTTTTGCAGAGTTCTTCAGGGTTCCAGCACCCAATGTCCAATTTGACACGCTAAAACTTCCAGAGGACATGTCATTTGAGGAAGCCACGCTAATAGAGCCCCTTGGATGTTGTATTAGAGCTTTAAACAAGTGTGATTTAGAGCTAGGAGATGTCGTTGCTGTAATAGGGGCAGGTCCAGCAGGCATAATGCTAGGCCTTCTTTCCAAGCTGAAAGGAGCCTCAAAGGTAATAACCTGCGATCTTGTAGATTATAGGGTTAGAAAAGCTATTGAACTAGTTGGCCCGGCAATTAACCCTCTGAAAGGAGATTTTGTCGAAAAGGTTAAGGAAGAGAGCAATGGTAGGGGTGCTGACATAGTTTTCCTCACAGTATCAAGCCCTAAAGCATTTCGAACTGCTCTTAATGCCTGTAGGAAAGGAGGAACAATATCTCTTTTTGCTCCCACTTCCCCAAAGGAGTTTGTTGAGATAAGCCCTCACGATCTGTTTTTCAAGGAGATTTCAATAATACCCTCCTACTCAACCAGCCATATAGAGACAAGAGAAGCCCTCAGCCTGCTCTCATCCAAAAGGATAGATGCCTCTAAGATCATAACCCATAGGTTCAGCCTTGATGACGTAGGAAAAGCTTTCGAGCTGGCAGCTGAGACAAAGGAATGTCTGAAAGTTCTCATCACTGTAGAGAAACCTTAATTGATTTGAGATGAAGGATTAGGGGATGTTAGATGGGTAAGATGAAGGCTGCCTTGCTTTATGGCGTTAAAGACCTGAGGCTTGAGGAGGTTGATATACCTGAAGTAGGACCAGGAGAGATATTGGCTAGGGTTAGGGCTGCTACGACCTGCGGAACTGATCTGAAGATATACAAGAGGGGTTATGTTGGGGGAATAATAAAGTACCCTCAACCATTCGGCCATGAGTGGGCTGGAGATGTGGTAAAAGTAGGGGAAGGAGTTCAGGGAATTGAAGAGGGCATAAGGATAAGGGCCGGTAACAGCACACCGTGCTACAAGTGTCCAATGTGCCAGAAAGGATTGTACAACCTTTGTGAGAACAGGACTTGGCTATGGGGCTCATATGCAGAGTACGTGAAGGTTCCAGCCCCAATAGTCAAGCACAACCTTCATATAATACCACCTAACCTTTCCTATGCGGAAGCGGCCATAACAGAGCCGCTTGCATGCGTTTTACACGGAGTTCTTAAGGCAGGGATTAAGCTAGGAGATACCGTAGTCGTAATAGGAGCTGGTCCTATAGGCATACTTCACACCCAGCTGGCGAAGAGAATGGGAGCCAAAAAGGTGATAATTGGGGATCTAGTGGAGGAAAGACTGAAGATAGCAGAAAAATTGGGAGCAGATGTTACAATAAATGTCTCTGAAGAGGACATCACATCCAGAGTAAAGGAGGAGACGGGGGGACTTGGAGCAGATGTTGTCATAGAGGCTGTCGGCTTACCAACAACTTGGCAAAAGGCCTTAGAACTTGTTGCAAAGGGAGGTACTGTCCTTGAGTTCGGTGGATGTCCTCCTGGAACAAAGATAGAAGTAGATACGGAGCTGTTACACTACAGCGAAGTAACGCTGTTAGGGACCTTCCACGCAACTCCAGAGGAGTTTTCTAAGGCTTTTGATCTCATTAGTTCCGGTCAAATAAATGTTAAGCCAATAATATCTATGGAAAAACCCTTAGAGGAAATAAAGGAGGTATTTGATTCAATTTTACAGTCGAAAAAGGTCTTGAAAGTATCAATAACACCCTAGCTGTTGATTATTCACAGACATCAATAACCCGTTTTTAAGCTGTTTTTCTATCTCTAATGCTAAAAGATGCATAAAAGTATCTCGACGGGAAACAGCCCTTGAATTGTTTTTAGTTAGTCTTTCTTCTATTTCTAGATGGTTGAGGGGATACTTGTATTAGACTATGGAGGACAATACTGTCATCTAATTGCTAGAAGAATAAGAGAACTTTCTGTTTATTCTGAAATAGCTCCAGGTGATATCTCTAAAGAAGAAGTGCTATCAGCAGGTTTTTCTGTAAAAGGTCTAATCCTATCTGGAGGGCCTGCTAGTGTCTTTAAAGGAGGACCTACTATAGATAGAAGACTTTTAGATGGATCAATTCCAGTTCTAGGCATCTGCTATGGACATCAACTTATAGCTCACGTTCTTGGAGGAAAAGTAAGCAAGGGAACAAAGGGAGAATTTGGAACTTGTTTGGTCTTCCTAAATAGGAGAATGGGTGTTCTGAAGGGACTTAAAGAAAAAGAAAGAGTTTGGATGAGTCACAGAGATCTGGTGGTAGAGATCCCTAAAGGTTTCTCAGTTGACGCATTTTCTGACTCATGCCCTATAGCCGCTTTTTCGAACGAGAAACTGAAAATTTACGGAATTCAGTGGCATCCTGAGGTAATCCATACTGAAAATGGGATGCAAATTCTCAAGAACTTTGTCTTCAATATTTGCAAGTGTTCTCCTGAATGGAAAATGGAAGGATTTGTGGAAAAGGCAATTGATGAGGTTAGAGAGATAGTGGGGTCTGGTAGAGCCATAGTAGCTCTGAGTGGAGGCGTTGATTCAAGCACGGCGGCCATGATAGCTTACAAAGCCTTAAAGGACAGAGTAATCGCTGTATTTGTGGATCACGGGCTAATGAGGGCAGGCGAAGCAGAAGAGGTAAGGAAATTCTTTGAAGGAAAGGGATTGAAGGTTATTTACGTTGACGCTAGCTCAAGATTCTTCAATATGCTAAAAGGAGTTAAAGATCCAGAAGAAAAAAGAAGACTAATTGGAAATGAGTTTGTAAGAGTATTTGAAGAGGTTGCTAAGGATATAGAGGCTCAGTTCCTTATTCAGGGAACTATTTACCCGGACAGGGTTGAATCTGGGAGAGGGCTTACCGCCAGAATAAAAACCCATCATAATGTTGCAGGATTACCAGAAAAAATGAACCTTGAGGTTATTGAACCACTCAGGGATCTTTACAAGGATGAAGTTCGAATTGTTGCAAGAGAGCTTGGCCTGCCAAAGGAAATAATCGAAAGACAACCATTTCCAGGTCCAGGACTGGCAGTGCGAGTTTTGGGAGAGGTCACCCCTGAAAGGGTTGAGCTACTTAGGAAGACAGATAAGATAGTTAGGGAGGAGATAGAGAAGGAAGGGTTGTCTTCTAGGATCTGGCAATTTTTCGCAGTGCTATTAAATGACAGAAGTACAGGGGTTAAGGGCGACAGCAGGGAATATGGACACATTGTGGCAATAAGAGCTGTTGAAAGCGTTGATGCGATGACAGCAAAATTCTCAAGGCTTCCATATGATCTCCTTGAGAGGATATCAACTAGGATCACAAACGAGGTGGCTGGGGTTACTAGGGTCGTCTACGACGTCACCCATAAGCCTCCTTCAACCATTGAATGGGAATGACCGTGAGCTGAGATCTCTCTCATTCCCAAAGGAGTTACTCTTCCTAGTTTAGCCTTTATCCACATATCCTCTATCGTTGAAGCCCCCGCATATCCGAAAGCTGCTTTCAGGCCACCTACGAACTCCTTTATGATGGATACTACTTTACCTTTGTAGGGGACCAACATCTCAATTCCTTCTGTCACTTCCTTTGAAGGTCTTGAATATCTGTCAAGCGCATACCTCTTCACTCTAGCTGAAAGGCTCCCCATGCCTCTATACAGCTTGAACATCCTGTCGTTTATCATAATGGGTTCACTTGGAGATTCTTCAGATCCAGCCAACACAAAACCAAGCATCACGCTAGAAGCCCCCACCGCAAAGGCTTTAGCTGCATCTCCTGGACCTCTTATGCCCCCATCAGCGATGACTGGGAGTTTGGCTCCATAATCCATTAAGGCCTGTGAGACTTGAGCGGTTGCCCATAATGTTGGAGAGGCTGCTCCTGTAACTTCGCCAGTTATGCAGATGCTACCAGAGGACATGCCTGCCCTTATGGCGGCTGCCTCAATTCTGGTGATTATCTCCTCGACTGCCTCATAACTTCCCACGTTTCCTACAACGACATCTATTCCTACCTCTGATACCATCTTTTTAGTTGCTACGATCACCGCTTCGTTGTGAAAGTGAGCTACGTCCACTACAAGGGCGTCAGCCCACCTGCTTAATTTCTTTGCTCTATCTAGATCAAAGGGGCTAACC
Organism: Thermoproteota archaeon; assembly: GCA_003661365.1. Classification (GTDB taxonomy): domain Archaea; phylum Korarchaeota; class Korarchaeia; order Korarchaeales; family Korarchaeaceae; genus QMVU01. The sequence goes on from QMVZ01000022.1 coordinate 12,138, forward strand.
GCTGCGGCTACAAGCAGATTTCCTTCTTCGTCTGTTGCCGGCTCAAGGGATTCGTCTTTATCAATAAGTGCAAAAGGGTCTGATGCCTTAACTTCTCTAACCTCCTTAATTTGTTCATCTCTAGGCATATTTCGGTGAATTACCCCTATACCTCCGCATCGGGCGATAGCTATTGCCATTCTAGAGGATGTCACCGTGTCCATTGGAGCTGAAACAAGTGGAACTTTTAGTTTTATTGACTTAGTGAAGCTAGCGCTAAGTTTAACCTCTGAAGGTTCTACAACAGCCTTTCCCGGGAGTAAAATAACGTCTCTGAAAGTTAACACAAGAGGAGCCTCAAGAAGCTTCAGAAAGAAGGGCTTAAAAGTCCCCATTAAAATTCTGGCTTAAAAAGGGGATTTAAGTTTTTCGGGCTATGTATCAGCTGCAAAATCAGAAATTCTTTCATACAGTTTGAACAACATCTTTTTCAGTTGTCTTTTAACCATCCTAATGCATTCAAAATCCTCTTTCCAAGAAACTCCTCAAGTTTCCCCACTAGCTCCTCCGAATGTCTCAAAGGAAGGCAGTCTCTGAGCTTTCTTTCACCTGACAAAACTTTGGCTGCGAAGGCGATACAGGTCGATTCGTCACATTTTCTACAATTTGTCTTAGGTAGGTATTTGTACAGTTCTAAAGGGGTAAGCTTGCTCCAAACCTCGATATCTTTAACAGAAGGGGGTCCACCAATTTTCAAATCCTCTTTTGCCTCTTTAATAAGCTCTTTGAGGGTTTTAAGAACCCCCTTGGCATCCTCCATGTCGTCGGCGCAGAGAGTTATCTTGCCTGAGGCATACATGCCCACAAGCCTATCTAACATCTTAATCGTTAGACAACTCCACTCCTTGGAATATGTGGCTTTAGCCGGAGGGAACTTCAATGCCAAGACTTCCACAAGATCTTTCAATCCTTCCGGATTAAATGCCTCTACAGTTATACTATTTGGTTTTTTCAAGCACCTTCCACTTGAAATCTCTACAATAAAGCCTTCTAATGAGAATTTAGATGGCATTCAATGAAACTTAAGCTAAGAAGTTCTAATAAGGTTTTGGTTAACAATAGAAACTAAGAGTACTGTAAAATTCAAGATGCCACTAGTTGGTTATACAGAAGCCCCAATAAGAGGGTATCTAGCGTCAGATCTATGGGATTGGCGGGGCTTGTCCCATTAGCTGAAAGACTCCCCTTATAGCTAGCCTAAGGCCGATATAGAGGTAAACTAGTGCTAGAAGTACCTTAAACTTCTTTGGAGAAGTCATATGAGCTAACCTTGGTCCCAATTGAGCAGATACCACGCTTGTTAAACCCAAACCTAGGAAAGCAATCAAATTGAACCACCCAAAGGTCATAGGAGGATATAGTTCCGGATGTTTGAGCTGATCTATCCTTCCCAATATTCCAAATGAGACAGCACCTACGGAAGATCCAACTACCATGGAACCTAGAGATATTCCAACGGCATAATGAATTGGAATCTTTAAAATAGCGTTTAATACTGGCATATAGACTATTCCGCCCCCGATTCCAATGAAATGAGCAATAAATCCTCCTATAAACCCAAAAATGGCATATTTTGCCTTTTCAGGTCTTTTTAGCTCTTCAATTGCCAGTGGTTTTGCTGTCAAGAACCTGTAAGCCCCTATTAAGCAGGCTATTCCAAATAGAGTTTTTAGAAGAATTCCAGCAGATTCTCTAAAGGATGAAAAAAGCACATAAGCAAAGAGAGATCCAGATGCCGACCCTATTCCCACAAAAGACGCGAAGTTGACGTAATGTTCCCTTGGGAAATGGAGTTTCCTTTTCTTAAGCTCAATTCTATGTCTTAAAACACCACTTAGGGCTGTAGGAACCACAACTGCCATGTTTGTGCCGAAAGCAAGCATGGGGGCTAATCCTGTTGGAACAGAAAAGAACTTTTCAAAAGAGTGGATCATTACAGGCACCATTATAAAACAAGCACCTACTCCAAAAAAGGAGCTAATTAGTCCAACCAACGAACCAGCAAGCAGTAGAAATGCTATCCGTGCTACCAATACTATCACCTAGTGCAAGCACTAAATTGCTACATACTTTTAAAAGGTAATCTATTTTAAAGAATTGGTTACGTTTAGTAACTAATGGATAAAAGGGATGTTGTTATAATTAGAGAACTGCTTAAGGACGGCAGAGCGTCATTCCAGTCTTTAGGAGAAAAACTTGGGATTAGTCGGGTTGCAGTGATGAAAAGACTAAAAAATCTCATTGAAAATGAATTTGTCAAAGTAGGGGCCATGATTAACCTAGATAAGCTTGGCTTTAAGATTGTTGCTGTTAGTATCGAAATTGCGAATTATAAAGATCTCATGAAATTAATTGATGCCTACAAGGACTGCCCAAGAATGATCTGCCTACTTCACACAGTCGGGGGATATAACTTGTTTGCCTTGATGTACGCCGAAAACGAAGATACTCTTATGAGCGTCCTTGATTCATGTTCAATAAGGACAAGAAAAGAGGTCAGGCGTTCAGAAGTTGTAATTGGCAAAATGATTTATCCCCTTCATTTTCCTATATGTTTGTCTGCTGGAGGAGAAAAAGAAGATGCACCGTGTGGAGTTAACTGCGGAAAATGTGAGAGATATATGTCTGAAAAATGCCTTGGATGTCCAATCACTAGATATTACAGACCTGTTTGGCTCGACTAAGTAATAACATGCTACTCTTCAGCCATCTTTATGGATTCCCACACTTTTTCTTTGGGAATTAATTTCATAGCAACTAATGTTGGGACAACACGGAGTTCATATTTATTCGGCCAACCGCCGCTTTCTTCTTGCTGTTCTAGGATTTTTTTCAAGGATAACCTAGCTGCCCTGTTTTCCAGGGTATAGCCTGCAGCTATGAGTCCATCTAAAGCGGCAACCCATGGCCATACTGGAGGATATATTTTTACCCACTCCTTTGCCTCCGTCATTATAAAGTTCTCTAAGGCCATGCACGCTTTCTTTATTGCTGGAGAACTCGCTTTCATTCCAAACTTTATCAGTGCTGAGATGGCCCTTTGCGTGGAATCTGGCTCCGCATCGTTTAGATCTGCACCTTCTATGCTTAACCACATCCCTGATGGAGATTGCATGCCTAGGAGCCACTTAATTGCATTTAACACTCGGAGGTCTCTTTTGTAACCAGCTTCCACGAGAGCTTCCACCGAATCAGCTGTAAGAATCGGGACTCCTTTCTCACTACTCGACCAGAAGGGGATTTTTTCCTTGGGCAACTCAGGATTTTCACGCCAACTACCGTTCTCTTTTTGAAGACTCCATAAGAAGTTGATTGCTCTCTGTATTCTTTGTGAACTTGATTCTTCGCCAGATTTGACGAAATTTATTATTGCTTCAGCAGTTTCTGTAACACGTGAGGCCTCTCCTTTGTTTTTAGAGAATCCACCATCTGGATTTTGAA
>QMVZ01000023.1 GCA_003661365.1 Thermoproteota archaeon
ATCAGATAAATGAGCCTGGTCTTAGGTTTTTTGTAGCCGAACTTGGGCTAACGAAATATAAACAAAGACTCTCTGTGGCTTACTATTGTAACGATGTCTTAGCTAGGGTTTGTGTAAGGAGAAAACCATCATTTGAATTGAATGTCTACGAAAGATTAAGGGAGATATTGGGTTCAGAAGAGTCCAGCATCGTTGGAAGAGAGGATTTTGCGGACATTTGTATAAGATCGGAGTTCTTAGAGGATTTACTCAAGTATATGGTGGGTTTGTCATAGTTCGGATGATGTTTTAATTTATGTACCGTTTAGGATCAGATGACATGATCCCTGCGAGGGTGACAAATATTGACCCTAAGGATAGGAGTAGCGACAGACGATGGGAAAACGGTAAAGGAGGGAGATTTCAGCGAATCGAAGTTCTTCGCTATTTACGATCTGACTGGAAGGACTCCTATTAGAGTTGAATTGAGGCCAAATCCCTTAAGGGGAAAGAGTAAGGATCCTATGCGCGTTCTCAGAATATTGGGGGATTGCGACGTTATTATCAGCATGGAATTCGCGCCAGAAAGCATAAAAGATATGGAAGCGAAAGGAATAATCGCTCATGAAACTAAAAAGAAGGATATAGATAAATCAGTATTGGAATTTGCCGAGGAACTAGCCCGTCTTGGAGTTAGATCCTAGGTGAATGTGATTTATCACCTATTTTTCTCTATGCGAAATATAACACAGTAGCAGTTATCAAGGGGACAGTAAAGTTATCAAATGGCTCCAATGGACCCACTGTTAAGGATTCAGCTATAGTCCCTGTTGCTGCAGCCATAATAGCTTTTAACAAGATAGCTGAAGAATTTAAAGGCATGGCGGGAGATAAACCAAGTATTGTCAATCCTGTAACGGCACCTAGGAATCCAAAAACGAATAGAATTAAAGAGCCCTCAAAACTCCTTTCAGACCAAGGATGCATGTGTTTTTTCTTGATCCTACTTACAAGCAGAGGAGCCATACCATCACCCCACGCCATAACATAGGTGGAAGCTACAATGATGTCTTTCCTATTCCAAAGCGGATATAATAGAAGGAGAATTGATATTATGTAATATAACGGGCCGTAATTATGCCAACCCCCTTTTTTGGAGTAGAACATGGACTGTATCATGGGATCATCCCTTTTTCCAAACAAAAGCGAGAGCAACATTATCAGCAACCCACCGGGTATTAATGCAGGCCAAAGAGGGGAGCTAAACCATCCTATAGCTACTATCGAATCTCCAGCGAAAAGATGGATAAGCTTCCTGGTTACGCTTGGGTGGAAGCCTTTGGCCTTTAGAAGCTCTCCAGCCTTGATTATTGCAAAAACATAAGCGTAGACTATTGAAAGAAGCAGGACATTCGATAATTTCGGGTCCATCTCTCCATTTTTGTTAAGAGAATATTAAGAGTTTTGTCATAAAAAGCAATTTAAGGAGACCCAGATGCAAACCATTGATTGGAAAACTAGAGAAATAGCCTCTACCTTCAGAATGCCTGAAGACCTGCCATTGATAGTCAGAGTTGATGGCTGGAAGTTTCATAACCTGGCTAAGAAAATGGGTTTAAGGAAACCATTCGACGAAAGGATGATCAAATGCTTGGTAAAGGCCGCCGAGGAACCCTTCAATCTAGGACTTCCAGTAATCTTAGCCTATGTTTTTTCGGATGAGATATCATTTCTCATAAAACCACCACTTCCCTTCAAGGGAAGGGTAGAAAAACTGGTGTCTGTATTTGCTTCAATTGTATCATCATCTTTTAGCATGGCGTTGAGAGAGATGAATGTAGAAGCTAACGTGGGCTTTGACGGGAGAGTAGTTGTCGTTAGACATCGAGAAATTTCAGATTATTTGTCATGGAGGCAAGCCGAAGCTTGGAGAAATTGCATCAATGCATATGCTCAGTACGCTCTTATCTCCAAGGGAATGTCCTCTCGAAGGGCAACAAAAGAGTTGAAGGGTATGAAGGCACCAGAGCTTCATGAACTAGTTTTCCAAGAACTTGGCATAAATCTAGCAAAGATTCCTGCCTGGCAGAGGAGAGGTGTGCTGATTTTCATTGAAGAATATGAAAAGGAGGGATTTGATCCAATATCGAACAAGAGAACCATCGTTAAAAGGAGAAGAGTGAGAAAAGAGTGGGAACCTCCCTTATTCTCTTCTGAGGAAGGGAGGTCCTTCATTATAAGTCTCCTAAGATTTCATGGTCTGGAGTGAAGGATCAAGCAACATCTATAGGCCACACAGGAGGTCATCCTAAATGTCAAGAAGAGCGGCTGTAGCGGCTTTGCTAAGGGATGTAAGCAGACTTGAGATATTGCTAGTAAAGCGCAAAGACAGGCCGAAGGATCCATGGTCTGGTCAAATAGCTCTGCCCGGAGGGATGCAAAGAGAAAAAGAACAACTTCTAGAGACTGCAATGAGGGAAGCGGAAGAAGAAACTGGGATTTCTCTCTCGCTTGAAGAATTAATCGGGACGTTAGAGCCGACAAAGCCCAGAAATAAGCCTGAAATAGAAGTAGTGCCATTTGTCTTCTTTATATCCAGAAATGAGGTACCAAGACCTGGAGAGGAGATAGAATTCTGCCTTTGGGTTCCTCTAGATGAACTCCTGGCAAACAAGATCGATGAAAAATTGGCAAACGGCAGGATAGTTCCTGCCTGTGCCTTCGAAGGTATTGTAGTATGGGGATTGACGTATCGAATCCTCTTGGATTTGTTTGAATTTCTGAAGGATCTAGGAATCCTTACTTAGGATAAGAAAGCTAACTTTCATCGTCAAACGATGTTAGTTTATCCACAAATTCTCTTGACAAATAACTGGCTCTTTCCCAAGCTACATTTTTTGACCATCCTTGCAACACTAACAACCTTTCTATGGCCTTTTCCATTATAATAACCCCTTCTTCTCCTATATGAATGCCTTTCTCATCGATTAGCTTTGAGATTACAGCCATAATAGATTCAACTTCATCTCTACTTAATAGCCTAAGACCTGGCCTGAAATATGTTTTATAGAGGTGTGGAGTGAAAATCACCATTAGAGGTTGAACAACTAAATTCAATGAGATTAGTTCAACCCCCATCTTGTCTAACCTATTTCGAAATCTAATGTACTTCAGGTCATCATAGATCTCATTGATTGCTAGGTCATAAAGCTCTTGGAATAATTCCAAGGCTATCCAAGGTGATATATCAACTAGAGTTAAAATATCTTTCAGCTACCTCATCATATCAAATTCTTTGAATTTGAATACGCTTTCCACATTGTCGGATTGTCGTTGTTCTGAAATCATCTGAGAACTTTTGTCGTGATGTAATTCGTCAGCAAACCACTTAATTTTGAGTTACAACCTATATAAGTTAAGAAACTGAATAAAAAAGCTTAGATTAACTCCACCTAGCTCAACTGACCTTCTTCAAGGGAAGATCGCAATGTTTAAGATTTTTATCAAAACATCTAAGCACGATAGACTATGCCAGATTTTGCTAAAAGAATGAATGTCTTAGGTGTCGAAGGAGCGTTTATTGTTCTGGCTAAAGCCAAAGAATTAGAAAGACAGGGACGTTCCATAGTTCACATGGAAATTGGACAACCAGACTTTCCTACCCCCAAACACATTATAGAGGCTGCTAAGAAGGCATTAGATAGCGGAATGACGTCGTATACACCCTCAACAGGAATCTATGAGCTTAGAGAAGCTGTTGCAGAATATGTTTCAAAGAGCAGAGGGACAGATATTAGTCCCGACGAAGTCGTCATAACAGTAGGGGCAAAGTTAGCTATTTTTGGCGCGTTAATGGCTTTTGTCGATCCGGGAGATGAGGTAATAATACCTGCACCAGCCTATCCCAGCTATGACAGCGTTACCATGTTTGTTGGAGGAAAGCCAGTACATGTCCCTTTGAGGGAAGAAAGGAAGTTCAGTCCTAGTGGGGAAGAGATTGCAGAGACCGTAACTGAAAAAACAAAAGTTATAGTCATAAATACACCGTGCAATCCTACGGGTGGCGTCTATACAAGGGAAGACTTGAAAGCGATAGTGGAAGTTGCCCAAGAAAAGGATTTACTCATAGTTTCTGATGAAATCTATGATGAGATTGTGTTTGACGGTAAAAAACACGAAAGCATTCTTTCTATTCCAGGAGCAAGGGAGAGGACCGTGTTAATTGGTGGATTCTCAAAAACTTGGTCGATGACTGGATGGCGACTTGGATGGGCTGTAGCTCCCAAAGAAATTACAGACAAAATAGCTAAGATTCAGCTGAACACTACGTCCTGTCCAGTACACTTCGTGCAAGTTGCTGCCGTCGAAGCCATAAGAGGACCTCAGGATGACGTAAGAAGAATGGTTCAGGAGTATCAAGAGCGCAGAGATTTGATTTTTGATGGACTTAATTCAATTCCTGGATTTAGCATGATAAAGCCCGCGGCAACCTTCTATGCCTTTCCAAATGTAAAGAAGCTTGGAGTAAAAAGCTCTGAATTGGCTGATATGATCCTTAATGAGGCTGGAGTAGCCCTTTTACCAGGAACTGCGTTTGGGCCTGAAGGGGAGGGCTATCTGAGGCTTTCATTTGCTACTAGCAAAGACATGATTAAAGAGGGCTTGAAAAGGATTAAGGAATTTGTAGAGGAAAGATTTCCAAACGTATAGGCGCCTTAATCCTTGTATCAACACTTAAGAGTTGATAACAGAGATCAGTGTGAGGTTTAGGGTTGTACGGTGCGGTGTAGCTACTTCTATTATCCAATGGAATACAACATAGGTCAATCTAGCTTAACCATAATGATTTTAAGTACGACTGCTTTTCTCAGAGACAGGGATCTAAATGGGAGAGAAAGGCGTTCTATTTATTATCCGGAGGGATCGTTGGGTCTCCGACTGCTAAGCTCAAGCTGGTTAAAAGAGAAGAGCTATTTCCCTATAAATCTCTTCTGAAATTGGCATTAAGAGGTCTTTCACCATCTCAACGAAAAATCCTTACTAGACTATCGGATTTGGAATTAGAAAGGTACACGATGAGTTCTCTTGCCGCCAGACTAGCGGATGAAGGAATGCCTCTTTCCACGGCCAAATGGAGTCTAAGAAACCTTAGATCTTTGGGCATAATTCAATGCGGAGATGAGGGAAAGAAAGGCATTCCTGTTAGATTGACTTCCCTTGGAAAACTCTTAGCAGAGATTGCAAAAGAAGATTTGACGGAGAGCACATGTAGATCTAACGACGAAATTAGAGGAGTTATAGAAGTATAGAACTGACACCACTATCTTTTATCTACACAGTAGTGAAATTATTATCTATGAGAGAAGATTAACAGGGAGATACTCATACTAGACAATATCTTTGAAAGGAAAACCTATTATCTACTGATATCTGCCCTGTTCTCTCCCATTCCCAGCTCTGATAAGCTACTTACATCTCAAAACAGAGTCAAAACAGAAAAGAAGACTTCTGCTGTTATTAATCATAGCTCTTGCTCCAATATGTTTGGTTCCTTAAATTAGGGTTATATCTTATACTTCCGGCACTTTACATCTCAACAATCTATTCATCGTTTTCTAGAAGAGAAAACAGAGCGCCAGCCATATCTGGGTTGTGCTGTTGCAGTTTTTGCTCCTATTAGGATAGATGGTGGCGCTTGGGGCGAAGTAGCCCCAGAGGACACGGGTGGAAGGATAGGTGAGAATATCAATGTGTTGGTGATAAAACAGTTAGCCCCCGTGCAAGAAGACTTGGGACCTGTATTCCAATTTCTAGGATCCGTTGACCGTTTCTTAGTCATTAAACTAGATCAAGAAGCCGTAAATACCTTCATACTACGTGATTTGATGTTCAGGATATATGTACATGCGAACAAAACCTACAACTTCATAGTCATAAACAGAACGAAAGCAGCAGTCCATCTTTCCTCTCTAGAACTTTTATTTACAGCTATCTCCCTATTTTACAGGGAGAAAAACCCTGCTCTGTCTCAGAAAATTCAGGAGCTAGCTCGGTTTTCTGGTATGCTATCTACCATTTTAACAGAAGAATGGGCCAAGAACTTGTTAACAGATGAACAGATCGACGAAATAAGAAATTATCTTCAGGTAATAATTAACTTGGCCCAACTAGGTGATTTCTCGCATTTGCTGGAAGAGAGCTGATGGAATCACATCTTAATTATCGAATAAAGCTCAGAGTGTGTTTACGGATTAATGTCCTAGCGCGGTTAAAACCCCCGTTATTATGAAAATAGTCGCAACTAAGTACCTTAGATATTTTTCCGGCAATAATAGGGCTAAACTCCTCCCAAAAACGACAGAAAGCACTGAAGCGAGAGCTAAACCAATTACAGTTGCTAAGTACACGAGTCCGGGCTTAGGTATCTTTGCAGAAAAGCTTACTGCGCTTAGTTGAGTTTTATCCGCCATTTCCATTAGAAAAATGGTGACCATTACCATTAAGAATTCTTTAAGCGAGGCTCTAAGCATTTATTTACCCCCATTACGTTCTTTAGAGCTCTTTTTAAAAGCCTTCAGACAATTCACGACAGCTATTTCCCTCTCCTTTAACTTGGTGAATTCTCCTTAATGCCATCATGTAAGCAACGAAGCCAAAAACAAGCTGATTAGCGAATATTATTACATCAGCCATTATCAAGGTAATAGCAAAGGCCAACTCGCTTGGTATTCCGAATGTCTTAAGTATCTCAACAGAGATCCATTCTCTAAAACCCACATTTCCGGGTATACCAAAACTAAGCCTTAGCATGATTATGTTCAAAGAGTAAATCAGTGCTCCCAACATGAATGGGATGTCCCTTCCTAATGCATGAAATAGTATGAATATGGGCATGATGTCAAAAAACCAACTACCGAAGGATAAAATAAGGGCAGTTGCCATTAGTCTTTTGTCGCTCTTTAGCAGCTTGAATCCATCTATATACTGCTCAGCCATGCGCTTCTCCTTTGTAAGGTCTCTTTTGGCAAGCCTACCAATGATGCTTATGATGTTTATCAGTACTTTTTCATTTGTGCTCACGTAGAACGCAAAGATGATTAAGAAAGCTGTTACCACAGTTATGGCAACGGCTTTGAGGCCAGCGCTACTTAACTCGAGTCCTGAGATAAAGAGATAGAACATTCCTAAAAAAACGCTTAAGATGAATGGAAAAAGCATAGTTATCCTGTGTAAAGCAACTGATAAGGCTGCCTTCGGGACGTCTATCCCCCTCTTATTGGCTACGTAGATTCTAAAGGTATCCATGGATAGAAGACCAGCAGGTATAATGTAGTGAATGAAAACTCCAGCCCATATTGAGAGATATACATCGAGAAAGCTTATCCCACCTTCCAAAAACAGATACCAAGCAAGTGAATATAGTATATAACCAATGTGAACTAGAAACAACGAGATAGCTACTGGAATTATACCTATTTCGATCAAAGAGGCCTTTACCAAAGTTAGATCCATTTTAGACGCTAAGATGAAGAAGACCAACAGACCTATAATGCCAAAAATGGCCGTTATGAGCTTTGGTTTGATCTCTCTCACAAATTCTCCCTCCTATGTTCCATAGAAAGCAGATGCCATAACTAAGACCTCACTCCAGGTTGGAATTCCCGTAGTTGTACCTGGTCTACTTATTTTAAGCGCTGAAGCAGCATTTGCCAGCTTTAAAGAATCTTTAACCCCATAATTTCTAGCTCTAGCCACTAAGTAAGTTGCATCAAACACATCTCCAGCACCCGTAGTATCAACAACGAGTGGAGATAGAGCAGGAACTTCATAAAACGTTCCTTCAACAAGGGCGATTGAACCTCTCTCCCCAAGCTTGACGATAACCTCTGTAGGGCCGAGATCTGATATAAATCTCATGGCTTCTTTAATTTCCTCTTTCCCCGCTAAGATCTTGGCCTCTTCTTTGTTTAACAATATCCTTCTAACAGATCCGAACATTGGATCGAGCTTTTTTAATCCAAGTCTAACAACTTTCGTTCCAGGATCCCAAGACAGATCTCTCCTCCTCTTTGCAACAGCAAGAGCATTTTCTATCTCAAGAGATGCTATATGAACGAAATCAGCCTCCGATATCACTTTACTCCACTTTTCTATAGTCTTTGAGTCCATCTTGGCATTGGCTCCCGAAATAGAGACCATTCTCCTTTGTTTCCCGATTTCATTTAACACAACAACCATTCCAGTGCTTGCTCCTTTAGCTATCTCAATGTTGCTTACATCAACACCAAGTTCCTCAAGCTTATCGATAAAGAACTTTCCTAACAAATCATCTCCAACTACTGCAAGAAGCCCAGCTTCTTCTCCCAACTTTGTCACACAAATCGCGAAGTTCGATGCTGCTCCTCCAGTTCCAACCATGCTGGTTAGTACCTTAACATCTCCATCTGGAGGAGGTAGCTTTGGTACAAATAGGGTAATGTCGATGTTAGCATGACCGATAGATATGAATTTCAAGGGGCTATAACCTCCCTCAAAGGATTGAAGGATAGAAATATCTTTTATGCTTCCGTTCTTTAGCTTCATCCCATTCCGCAAGGATATGAACAGCTTCATTTGCTACTTTGATGGCTTCCTTCTCTCCTTTGACACCGAACTCATTTCTGACTCTGTCTGCATAAACTGCGCACACCGCGCCCGCCCTCTTACCGAAAAGATTAGCTAGCGTGAAAATAGTACTTGTTTCCATCTCAAAATTGATGACTCGAGCCTTTTGGAGGTCTATAATCAGATCATCCATCCAACTTTGCCAATAACCTCCGTACCCTCTTCTTCCCTGACCAACATAGAAGCTATCCGTCGAAGCCGTTATCCCTACATGGTACCTATAGCCAAACGATTCTGCTGCCTCTATCAGGGCCATAATTACTTCATAATTGGCAAGAGCGGGATATTCCGGGATAACATACTGTTTGCTTGTGCCATCTAATCTTACGGATCCTGTAGAGATTATCAAATCCCCTACTCTGGCCTCTGGTATGATAGACCCTGTGCTGCCAACCCTAATGAAAGTATCAGCGCCCAATCTACAGAGTTCTTCTACAGCTATTCCTGCTGCGGGTCCACCTATCCCCGTAGAACAAACCATAAGGTCCACTCCTTTGTACTTTCCGACGTATATTACGTATTCTCTGTGCCCAGCAATGAATTTCCTTTCATCCCACTCCATAGATATTTTTTCAGCTCTTTCGGGATCTCCTGGAAGCAAAACATACTTTTTTGTGTCCTTAGGACTTGCTCTGATGTGATATTGAACTCCCTCTTCTAACTCCGGTTCCTCGGCGCTTTTGAATTTCTTCAAGTGGATACCTCCTCTAATCTTGGCTCCACAACTTTCCAAATAAGATTAGCTACCTGATCGACCGGCCCCCTTCCATCAACTACTTTAACCCATGAAAGCTTCTTGGCCAGTTCTAGGTAATTTCGCCTTATTAGCTCCGCCTCTCCCTCCCTCTCGAATATCTCCCTTCGATTCCCTCTTTTCTCTATCCTCTCTCTAGCAGTAGATTCATCCACATCTATTAGAATACATAAATCGGGGTCCGGTGAACAAGAATTCACTTCTTTAACCCAAGAAACAGGTAAGAATACCCCTTGATAAGCCAAGGAAGATAGGATATACCTATCTGATATCACTACTTGCCCCTTCAAAAGGGCTGGAAGGATCTCAGAGGAGAAGTGGTAAGCTCTGTCGGCAGCAAATAGGAGTGCAAGTACGCAAGGCTCGTGTTTGATTTCTCCGCTTAGTATTCTTCGGATAACTTGTCCAATAGGGCCAGAAGTAGGCTCCTTTGTTACCAAGACCTCTTTACCTAGAGAACGAATTCTATCAGCCAAGATCGTTGTCTGGGTCGTAAGACCAGCCCCATCTATCCCCTCGATGGTTATGAATAGACCTTGCCACTCTTTCTTCATACTCATATCAAAGCAAAGTGGCAACATAATAGTTTTGAATCTTAGGGAGGTGAATTGGACGGTGCTTAGATGTGATAATAGTTGGTCCAGCAGATGACTTTAACAGAGACCTAGCTTCAAAAATAGGGGCTTCTTTAGTAGATATGCAAAGGAGGGTTTTTCCAGACGGAGAACTATGCCCTAGGATTAAGATAAAGGAAGAGGATCAACTCAAGGGAGAAGAGGTCATTCTCTCCTTAAGAATGCCTTCAAAAAGCTGTAATCCTAATTCATACCTGATAGAGGTTCTTTTAACAATAAGGAATCTAAGAGAACATATGGGAGCATCTAACATTCAGGTCATAATGCCTTACTTTCCCTATGCCAGGCAGGACAATATTTTCCGACCTGGAGAGCCTTTGAGTGCAAAATACGTCGCGAACTTGCTTGAAGAAGCTGGAGCTGAGAGAGTATATGCTGTAACAGTTCACTTACACAGAGTAGGTTCATTTCCAGGATTATTCCAGAAGGCTCAAGGAGTCAACGTTTCAGGCTTTCCATCTCTTGCTCAGGTTCTAAAACGAATGGATCTAGTCAACCCATACATCATTGCTCCCGATGAGGAAGCCTTGGTATGGGCTAAGGAAGTAGCCGAATATTTAGGAACCGATGATTATACCGCCTTCATTAAGGAGAGGGATGTAGAGACCGGAGAAATCAAAACCACGATAAAGGAGATAGATGTAAAGGGTAGAGACGCGGTTGTCATAGATGACATCGTTTCAACAGGAGGAACCATGGCGAATGCCGTAAGAGCTGTAAAGGAAATGGGAGCTAGAAAGGTTTATTCGGCCTTTGTTCATCCAGTTCTCGTTGGAAATGCCTTGGATAGGATAATAGGTGCTGGGGCAAACGAGATCATAGCAGCAGATACGCTTATATGGGAAGGCTCTAAGGCAAGCGTCGTTGATCAGTTGGCGGAGGAGATCAAAGGAAAATGAAGAAGGTGCCTCTAGGAATATCAGCTATAAACTCCATCCTCCTTGCTATTTCGGCTGTTTTGCTTGCAACAGGTTTGGCTGGAGTCCTAAATCTACCAGACTCACCCTTAAATCCAATCCTAAGCATCTTAGGTGTAAACTTCGAGATTCCCAAGCCAGGGGCAGTTGGAGGAGCAGTTTCCATTCTGTTCTCGATTGTCATATTCGTTGTAGTTCTGGGATTAGGAAGAGGTAAAATGTGGGCGTTCTATATAGCAATATCTTTCTTTGCAATATCCTTAGTCTTTGAGGTTCCTCGTGCGTTTGATGGCTCTGTTTTTTCGATGTTAGTTGTGCTGACATCCCTTTCATGTTTGGCGTACTTGGTAATATCCCCCAAAGTTAAGGATTTTCTGAGGGAAGAGAAGCCTAGCGAGGAAGAGTTCAGCTTAGAAATGAAGTTCTAAATTCAACCCTCCAAGGAAGCTCTATTCTTGAGATGTTAGCGTCCATAGGATCAAATTCTGTTAGATATGAGTTAAATGAGTGAAGTGGCACTATTGGTATCCCTCGATAAATCCCAGCTCCTCCTGGAACCCAACAAATCACCATAGGAAC
The DNA here is from genome assembly GCA_003661365.1 of Thermoproteota archaeon. Taxonomy (GTDB): domain Archaea; phylum Korarchaeota; class Korarchaeia; order Korarchaeales; family Korarchaeaceae; genus QMVU01. The sequence goes on from QMVZ01000023.1 coordinate 11,529, forward strand.
CAGACTCGTCTTGCCTTGGGCCAACACAAACTTATTTAGCCTAGGAATGGCTCGAGATAGAGCTTCTGTTCTTTCCATCTGTAACAAAGCAGCTTCAAAAAGAGACGACCTTCTGACACGTGACCATCTCTTACAATCAATTGAGAGTATCAACCCATTAGACTTGGCTAAAATGTCAATCTCATACCTCTTTCCTTCAAAGGAGAACCTGAGATGCTTTGTTGTAACGTACCCATGGCAGTTAAGGATTTCTTCACATAAGGACTCAAAACCCTTCCAATCCAGAAGCTTAGCAGTTCTTTCAACTGAAACCCCTATTCTGACTAGAGCAATGGCAGCTCTTACGCGAAAAAATTGATTATCTCTTATAGCACCTACTTCTCTTAAGTAATCTACCAGCTCCGGGTGAATTGAACTTAAATCCCCAGATACAAGCTTTTCGAACTGATCAACAGCTATTAGCTTCAGCCCTTTCTCCCTCAATAGCCTTAATCACACCCTCTTATATGGTCTTCCAACAGCTGCTGGAGGTCTTGCTTTAGCAAGGAAGCCCATTGATATCAGAAGAGTTGCAACATATGGAACGGAGTAAAGCACCTGATCAGCTATTATACCACTCGGAATTGAAAGGGAGAAGGCATAGCAGAACCCAAAGATGAGTCCACCTCCTAACGCTACTATAGGATTCCATCTAGAGAAAACAACCAAAGCCAGGGCTATGAATCCCCTTCCAGCACTAACGTTTTTCGTGTATCCTCCAAGCCAGTCTAATGCTAGGAATATTCCAGCCAGCGCCGTAAACACAGATCCTATTATGGTTGCGATAACCCTTACTTTGTATACGTCGATTCCAGCTGCTTCTGCCGCCACAGGGTTCTCTCCAGCAGCCTTGAGTCTAAGTCCCCACCTGGTTTTCTCTAGGAGAAACCATGAAAGCAGAGCTAGGCCTATTGTAAGAATCACAAATGGACTGAAACCACCCATGCTCGGAACCCTCGCCTCCCTAGGAAGCTGAGGGCTTGTCGCAAAGCTTCCCCATGTTAAGTAAAGTACAACCTCCCCTATACCTAAAGCGAACATGTTCAAACCAACGCCATCTATTATCTGATCTCCAGCTAAGTAAACAGCTATCAAGGCGTGTAAAAGCCCTATTAACAAACCGACAAAAAGACCAGCACCTATAGCAAACCATAGGTTTACTGTCTTGTGACCGACATATGTTGAGAAAAGGGCCCCCAGGAGGATTATTCCCTCAAGTCCTATGTTGACTACTCCAGATCTTTCAGAAATTATCTCTCCCAGAGCTCCCAGCACTATGGGAACCATCAACCTGAGCATTCCAGCATAAAACGTTGGATACAATAGAAAAGATAGGATCTTAAGCCATGGCAACTTTTTCCACCTCCTTTACTCTTCTTAACCTTGCTCTAATCAGATCAAGAAGACCAGGGACAGAAACCGCAATTACTATAATCCCCATCACTGCTAGGACGAGTTCGTACGGAACGCCAATCTGCCCTCCTTTTGAGGTCGCTACTTGAACCTCCAAAGCTCCGCTGTTAAGTATCGCGAAGAAAAAGGACGAGATTATGATACCTAGTGGATGGTTCCTTCCAACGAGGGATACAGCAATACCATCAAATCCCCAGTTTAAAACATTAGTGAGTGTTGTCGTTATGAAGCCAAACCTTCCTAGAACTAAAAAGGCTCCAGCAAGACCCCCACATCCTCCAGCTATGAACATAGCGATTGAAGCTATCCTTTCTGGATTCACTCCACCATACTCGGCGGCTGTTGGATTAAGACCTACTGCCCTTATTTCGTATCCTAACGATGTCTTCCAGACAAGAAAGAAAACTACAATGGCTACAGATATAGCAACAATGAAGTCAGCTGTGAATGAGGTTCCTTTGACTAAGGGCGGAAATCTGCTACTCTCAAGTACGTAAGCCGTCTTGTAGGGAGCCTTTGGATCGAATATGTGGTATGTGCTAACGTAATTTACGATGTAAAAAGCTATCCAATTAAGCATTATCGTTGAAACTACCTCATTTACCTTTCTCTTCGTTTTTAAGATCCCTGCCAACCATCCCCAGAATCCTCCTGCTAGAAAGGCAGCGATAACAGCAACAAAAGGATGCAATATCCTAGGTAACCGGAGGAATGTTCCAACGATGTTAGCAACTAAAGCTCCCATGTACATCTGTCCTTCGGCACCAATGTTGAACACAGAAGCCCTTGCTGCTACTGCAAAGGAGAGAGCAGTCATTGTTAGGGGAATCATGTAGCTTAAGGTGTCAAGAAAAGCCCTTGTATGCTTAAAAGAACCAGAAAAAAGAGCTTCGTAAAAGACTAATGGGCTGTAACCAGCCAGAAGTATGATGATACTGCCTACAATGACCCCTATTACCACCGATATTATGGATTCTGAGATCGGTTTTATGTACTTACGAAGCAAAACCATAATTTTCATGAAGCCTCACCTCTCTTTATCTCCTCTAATTTCACTCCTCCCATCATCAAACCAATTTCTTCAATGGTCAAATCCTCTGGTCTAGCAATCCCCATGAGTTCTCCCTCATATATCACTCCAAATCTATCACTCAACATTAGAACTTCGTCTAAATCCGCTGAAACTAGGAAAACAGCCCTACCTTCATCTCTCATTTTCAAAAGGGTTTTTCTTATGTACTCAGTAGCTGCAACATCTAAACCCCTCGTTGGCTGTGCTGCTACTATAACTTTTGGATCTTTCATGAGTTCTCTGCCTACGATCAATTTCTGCTGATTCCCTCCACTTAGACTAGAGGCAGGGACCTCAGGACCAGGTGCATCCACGGAGAATCTCCTAATAAGCTCTCTAGCCCAATCTAAGATTTTTTCCTCTTCTAGGAAACCCACATTGTTAGCAAACGGGTTCTTCTTTTGCAATCCAAGTATTGAGTTTTCTGCGAGCGTGAACTCAAGAATTATCCCTCTTCTGTGTCTATCTTCAGGAATATGGCCAAGCCCGAGTTCGTACAAAGTATGAGGATCAGCGTTCGTGACATCCTTACCAGCAAGAATGACTCGGCCCTTTGATACCCTTCTTAGCCCAGCTATGGCTTCGACAAGCTCCGTTTGACCATTCCCTTCAACACCTGCAATCCCAAAGATCTCTCCAGACCTTACCTGGAGACTAATTCCTCTCACAGCATAATCTCCCCTATCATCAAGAACCCACAAATCTTCCAAAATCAATTGAGGTTTTCCAGGCTTGCTTGGCTTTTTCTCAAGCCTAAATAAGACTTCCCTACCAACCATCATTCTAGCAAGTTCTTCCATCGAAACTTCGGCTGTATTTACCTTTCCTACCACATTACCTCTTCTTAACACAGTAACTACATCCGTAATCGCCTTCACCTCTCTCAACTTATGAGTAATGAATATGATGGTCTTATTAGCCTCTCTCATCTTCTTAAGAAATTCAAACAGCTCTTTGACTTCTAGAGGAGTCAAAACAGCTGTTGGTTCGTCGAGAATAAGAATTTCTGCATTTCTGTAAAGCATCTTAAGGATCTCAATTCTTTGCTTCTCTCCTGTCGATAAGTTCTCTACCGGTGTATCTAAATCAACCTTTAAGCCTGTTTCCTCCATCAACTCCTCTATTCTATTCCTAGCTCGTTCGATGTCCAAAATCCCCATTGATCTCGCTGGTTCGTCACCTAGTACTATGTTTTGGAGTGCTGTAAACACAGGAATTAGCGTGAAGTGCTGATGAACCATGCCAATGCCAAGAGCCATTGCAT
>QMVZ01000024.1 GCA_003661365.1 Thermoproteota archaeon
AACCCAGCAGCGTGAACGATAACTCCAAGTCTTGCAATACTGCTTCCTCCTTCTAAGACGGCTGCTAAATTTTTTGAAATTGTTATCTTCTCCCTGGTGCGTCCTAACACAAATTGACCTGGCGAGATAAGGAAGGGCTCTCCTTCGGTATCTATTAGCTCTGCTCCTCTATCAATGCTCTCAAGGGACTCAGGATCCACTATGGTCCCAGGCTTAAATAGCCTAAACTTGCTGGAAAGCGTTAAATCCACCGAACATGGACCTAACATATTCATATCAAACGGAACAATCTTAATCTCTCCCTTCTCCATAGCAGAAAGTATATCGCGATCAGATAGTATCATATGATCCCCCTTTGGAGGAGAGTTCCCTTATCTTCATATAAAGCATTTCCAATTGCTTGTTAGCAATCTTCTCTTGCCAAGGCTCTAAAGCCCCTGGAATAGCCTTTATTGACTTAATTATGTCCGCTGTCTTCCTTAAATGGCCCAATATATCGCCATAGGTCCATTTCTCACCATTCCAAAGTCTTTTCTGTCTCTCTGAGAAATCTCCTGGCTGGTCTAGTCCCGGAACATACATAGAAACCATAGATCTTAAGGTTTCTTTGGCTACAATGCTTCCTAGCCTACTTAACTGCTTTTTCTCCTTCCATAAACTTTCATCAATCCCATATAGAACCATGTCATAGTTGTTATAGGCTAAAGCAGTAAGGTCCACAAATGCAAAGGCAATTATTTTCCCAACACCAAGCGAAGAAGCTGTCTCCTTTATCTTTAAGAGACCCTTCGCTGAGATGAATCCGTAAAGAATTAATTCCTTTATCCTAGAGTCTATTTCCTCACATTTTTCGAAGAAAGACTTCAAAGAGACTTCTGCTGTTCTGCCAGTTGCCTCTGTATCTGGCTTAACTACTATTATCTCTTCTCTTACTGGAACAGAACTAAAATCCTTATAGTCAACCCTTAAGATCATAGATTCGGCGCCTAAGTGGTCTCTATAGGAAACCTTAACATATCTTGGTCTTACAAAGGCATGTCTTATCTCACCAAGAGATTCTTCAAGAGCGCTATGCAAATGATAACCTGGAGCCGCCCTAAGGACATGTAGATGGACAATTCTGCTTGCATTCGCTTTACTAATGGATGTAAGCTCAAGAATAGGCTTAATCATCTTGCGAGCACAGTTTAGGCATTTTGATTCAAGTTGACTGCCTACAATGTGTTGATAAGCAGCTATTTCTCTGGCTTCAGGAGTATCAACGATGTAAGTCTCAAGAAGATCGTCAAAATAGGGTGCTTCCTTGATCCTGTAAAGGATTAGATCATTAACACTCTGGCTCAGAGATACCCTCTCTACGGACTCCGTATCCACACCATTTTGCTCAATTAACCTTTCTAGATCGCATCCACTTGGTAATTCTCTGCTTATCTTAGCCCTGCCTAATCTTAAGGCGGCAGCATTATAAACTTTAGGCTAGAGAGTCCAGGTCCAGGATTTCAGCCATATCTTATGGTAAATCCCTCAAACTCTCCTTTGTAGGGCTCCCAATGCACCTCAACATGGTCAACCCTTGCGAGAGGAGGTCCCGACCTGCACCACTCTATTATCTTGTCAACAGCCTCTTTATCGCCTTCAAAGACTGCTTCTACCCTTCCATCTAATAGGTTCCTGACCCAACCCTTTACTCCAAGCCTATCCGCCACCCTCTTAGTGTTGGCCCTAAAAAATACTCCTTGAACAATTCCTGAGACAAATACGTGCGCTCTCACCTTCTCCCCCATTCAACCACCCTCATGAAGGAGATCGATTGTTGGTGGTACATCTCCTCGCTTTAACTTTTTCGCAATTTCATGAGCCAAAACTAGCGGCTTCGGTTGTTTATATCTCCCCCAGAATTTTTCTACTATCGATCTGGACGTTTCAAGGGAAACCAGGTGTCCTGGAGATACAAATGCGGGACTTTGACCTTCTTTTCTAACTAAATAGCCTATCTTTTCCCCTTTGTGCATAATAACGCTATCTACAACCTTTCCAACCAAAATAGACTTGGCTACACCTATGGATGGTTTTCCAAAGACCAATCCAGCATGACAAGCTTCGCCAACCCTCTCTGGGTGGGCTATTCCATGACCATCTAGGAGAAGAAGGTCAAACTGAATTCCTTTTGTTGAAGCCGCGATAAAAGGCATTTCCCTAAATGCCAAGTAAGTTGGAACATAGGGAAATGTAGTTTCCATCCTCACCGTTTTAAATCCAACCCTATCTAACTTAGAATCTACAACTACGCAAGCGGCATATCCTACCTCAAGTCCTCTATACAAACCGTAGGCCACATCAACTCCAGCAGCCAGATCTACTTCCTCCAAACGATCTTCAAGAACAACCCTTTCTCTCAGCTTTTTCTGAGCAAGCCTCATCTTAAGTAAAATAGGAGGAACGTCAATCTCATCTGCCTTAACCAGAAATCTCTCCAGATCACGAATTCTACTATTTATAATAGGAATACCCTCTGATAGAAGTAACTCACGCTTTTTTCCAGCCATTGCCCCTAAAGAACCATCAGAAGCGACAAAGCGATGCCAAGGACCACCTCTGCTCTTAACATCTCTAAGGACGCTAATTGACACAGCTCTAGCAGCTCTTACATCTCCAAGTGCTTTAGCCACTTCTCCAAAAGTAGTTATCTTCCCTCTAGGTATTTGCTCCGCAGCTTTGAGCACCAATCTATCGAAAATAGTTGGCGTTTGGATCACCTCTTAAGAAAAGGTTGATATTGGACAATTGTCTTAGTGATGAGCACATTGACCATAGTGAAGTACTTTCCCTATAAGGCAAGAGAAGGACAAGAAGAACTTATAGCACTCATCCAAGAGGCTACAGAAAGGGGTAGAAACGTCTGCATTCATGCTCCAACTGGTTTTGGGAAGACTCCTGCCGTACTTGCGGCCTTATTGCCAATCTACCTTAAGGAAGAAAGGAGAGGAGGCATAATCTGGGCAGTCAGAACGGGAAATGAAACCGATAGACCAATAGAAGAGCTCAGGGTAATCTGCGAACATGTAAATGAGGGCATATTTGGTCTTTCCTTTAGAGGAAAGGCAGATATGTGTCTTCAAGCTAAGAAATTGGGGATTAAAGGATATGAGGCAGTCTCCAACCTCTGTAAGCTGAAAAAGAAGGAATGTCCCTTCTACAAAAGGACCAAGTTAAGGAATGATATGCTTGAGGGAGGTCCGCTTCTCTTCACTGATATCTTGGAATTAGCGGCAACAGAAAACATGTGTCCTTACTACTTGCAGCTTGAACTGCTTAGGCACGCGAAGGTGGTGAGTCTAAGCTATAATTACGTTCTTAGCCCCATGGGGTGGGTTGTAAGGAGGAGGTTTCCCTTCACATTCTCGACTCTTGTGGTGGATGAAGCCCACAATCTCACTGATGCCGTAAGAAACCTACACTCCGACAGAATTAGCACCGAAACCGTGAGAAGAGCCATAAGAGAGATTGAAGAATTCGGAAGATTTGCCCCAAAAGAAGTTAAAGAGGTTCTTGAAAGGCTATCTAGGGTCCTCGACGGATTATCCCTAGCAACGGAAGAAGAAAGCACGTTCTACCCCCTAGATATAATAAGAGATTCAGGAATTAAGACAAAACACCTGAAGGTCATGTTGAGCCTGGGCTCAAAGATTCAGGCAAGCAGGGTTGAGGAAGGCAAGGCACCTAGATCATCGCTTCATCACCTTGCAAGGTTCTTTATGCTTGCTCTGGACAGGTTAGGAACTAATGGCATTGCCTACATATCATCCAAAGAGAAAAACAGACTTTACCTCGAGGTTTGGGATATGAGAAGTGCAGAACTTCTATCAGAAGTTTGGGGAGAATTCAGAAACTGCATTTTCATATCTGGAACCTTAACACCTATAGAAGCCTTTGCGGAGATGTCTGGAGTTCCGGACTGCATTGGTAAGGTATTTCCATCTCCTGCAGATCTCAACAAGATAAGGAGCTTCATTTTGACTGGATTATCAACTAAGGGGGAGATGCTTGACGAAGACACAATAGGGAAATATGCTATGTCCATAAGAACCTTTTTAGAAAGGGTAAAAGGGAACGTAGCGATATTTACGGCAAGCTACAGAATCCAAAACGATCTGATGCCAGACATACTGGATTGTGCAATAGATTGTGAAAGAGAACTCTTTGTTGAGAAAGAAGGCATGAAAGGAGATGAAGCTAGGAACTTACTCTTGAGCTTCAAGAAAGCCGGAGGTAGGGGGGTTCTAGTTGCGCCGGTAAGAGGACGGTTTGCTGAAGGAGCTGATTTTCCAGGAGAAGAGCTAGTTGGAGCCTTCGTTGTCGGAGTTCCATTTGCAAGACTTACACTAAGAACAAAACTTGATGTAGAGTATAACCAGAAGATATATGGGCAGAGAAAAGGGATCTACTATGCATACATCGTGCCAGCAATGAGAATGGCATCACAGGCTCTAGGTAGGGTTATAAGATCATCCGAGGACTACGGAACATTTGTATTGGGCGATGAGAGGTTTTTGAGACCAGAACTAGTGAGATTACTTCCAGATTTTATAAGACAGACAACCAAAGTAGTTAGTTACCTTAAACTAGGGGAAGCTCTTAAATCAGATTTCAACACGTGAGGTGTAGTGCTGCAGAAACAGTTTGCTTTCCTGACAATTCATTAAAGGTCTTACAGGCATCAGCTGTCTTTTTTATGACCGTTTTTATTTCTTTTTCCTTCAGGAACTTTACTGTTTCTTCAGGAACCCTCATGAGACCAAAATATCCCGTGCCAATAATCAAAATGGATGGAGGATCCTTCAATATAATCTCTAAGTCCTCAGGAACCAAATTATGACCCTCTTTCCTCCACCAGTTATCGTAAACCTTCCCTTTGTGTATTATGACGTCTCTTGTATAGTCGCTACCCCCAATCCTTATCCTCCCAAAGCTATACTCTTCTATAACGAGTTCCACCATTTTAGGATGCCTAATTTCGTTAGAACCAATAAAGATAAATAAATTAGTTTGGCAACTCATCTTAAGAAGGAGCGGTCCATACATGCAGATACCCTTGATCTCCCAATTGAGGGAGATAATCCATCGGATTGGTGAGACTTTAGATAGGTTCCGTAGTTATGTGGAGATGTGGAGGGCCGAAGGCATAATCCGGAGGTATTTTGGAGCCAATGCTTTCGACGGAGCTATGACGACGCTAGGCATCCTCATAGGTGCTTACATCACGGGAAGCCTTGACCCCTCTCTCATCGTTGGAATAACCGTAAGCACCGGAATTGCCCTAGGAACCTCCGGTATCTTTGCTGTATACCTAATAGAGTCTGCAGAGAGACAGAAAAGGTTAGAAGAGCTTGAATCAGCAGTCCTTGTTGATCTTCAAGATACATTATTGGCAAAGGCAAGCAAATTTGTTTCATCCTTTACAGCTTTGGTTGATGGAATAGCTCCGGTGCTTATGGCCATGATAGGCATCTCGCCTTTCCTAATTTGCTTAAAGAAACCATATCCAGTTGAATATGCTGCTTTCTCTTCTCTAATAATAATCTTCATAACTCTATTCGCCCTTGGCTACATGATAGGAGCAGGTAACTTGAAGCAACGGTCAATATACGGGATAAAGATGCTCATAGCAGGTATTATTGCGACACTTTTATCAATTCTATTAAAGCAAGCATAGATAGAGGACCTACTCTCTGTTTAGGCAGAAAAATGTACTAGCATGATTTTTAACTATCTTATGGGATGCTTTTTGATAACCTTGCAGCGCAAATTTTACGTGGTTACGGAGGAAGAGATAAAAGAGGGAAAGGTCGTTGATGTGTACTTTCTCAGAACTTTGAAAACAATGAAGAGGCTTGGAATAAGCAAGAAGGAGGTAGTGGCGGAGATAGCAGCGAGATCCCTTCCAAAATCAAGGATACCACCTCATGAGCCTTGGAAGTGGGGAGTACTAGCTGGAGTTGAGGAAGTAGTCAAGCTCATGGAAGGAAAGAAAGTTGACCTGTATTCCCTGCCAGATGGCAGCCTTTTTCATCCTAAAATTCCCATAATGAGAATTGAAGGGCCGTATGAGGAATTCGGGGCATTAGAGACCAGTATATTAGGGTTTCTATGTTCCCTCTCTGGCGTTGCCAGCGCGGCTGCACACGTTAAGATCGCAGCAGGAGGGAAACCAGTCATCAACTTCGGGATAAGAAGAAATCACCCGGCTATCTCCCTAGCCATAGAAAGGGCTAGCATAATTGGGGGATGTGATGGCTCATCTGGGATCTTAGTCGAGGAACTAGGATTCAAGCCCGTAGGAACGATGCCGCACGCGTTAATGGTGATAGCTGGTGATCAGGTTAAAGCTTGGAGGGCTTTTGATGAGGCCATGCCCAAAGAAGTCCCTAGAATAGCCTTAGTTGACACTTTCTTCGACGAAAAGGCTGAGGCTCTTATGGCTGCAGAGGCCTTAAAGGATAGGCTAGCAGGGGTTAGGTTAGACACTCCAAGATCAAGAAGAGGAGATATGGAGGAGATAATAAGGGAAGTAAGGTGGGAACTTGATCTAAGGGGTTACAAGGACGTCAAGATATTCCTTTCTGGTGGCTTAGATGAGTACAGCGTCGCAAGGTATGCAGAGGCCGGAGCTGATGCATTTGGAGTTGGGACAAGGATAACGGGAGCCAATCCTATAGATTTTGGGATGGATGTTGTAGAAGTCGAAGGCAAGTCTATAGCTAAAAGGGGGATTTGTTCAGGGAGCAAGGATCTCTTCAGGTGTCCTGAGTGTTTAACTTATTCAATCACACCAAAGGGTGCGCAGGCTCCAGTTTGCGATAGGTGCGGGGTTGAGATGAAGCCAGCATATGTCAAGATGCTTGAAAAAGGAAAAGTGCTGGTTGATTTTGAGGTGGTCTCAAAGCTGAGAGAGAGGACTCTCTCCCAGTTGAGAAAGCTTGGGCTGTTGAAATCTTAACAACCCCATAAATATTAAGGAAACAGATTCGACACTCATAGGGTCAGGTATGATAAAGGTTCGAATTTCGAATATTGTCGCCCTAATCTCTATAATTTCAATTCTGCTAACTTTATCGATTCCCATAGTAGGAACTGCGGTAAGTGCAACGCCAGACTCAGTCTTACCGTTCCCAGATTATCATACAGATCCCTTGAACGGCATCTTCTATCCTCGCTTAGGAACTCCTGCATTTGTGATCTATAACGAGGAAATGGATATATACGCGAAAAAGGAACTCATCGGTTCTGAGCCAAGCGTATACATCAGATCCCTTTTCACAGAAGGCTATGAGTATGCTCTAGAAGTCGCTGCTACCGAGGATGTTGGGAAAGGAGTGCTTAAGATAACTGTGAAGGTGCCAGAAGGGATCCCAGAAGGTCTTTTCAATCTAACAGTCAAGAGTGGGGCTACTGAACTGACAGAACCTAACGCAGTATACGTCTTTGGTCAAAAATATCCAGAAAAATTGAATGTAATCCACATAACAGACAATCATTATGGAGTAAGGAGGAAGGCAAAGCTTCTAAAGAATCGAGAATTGTTCAGACAACTCATCGCTCTAGTAAACGGTCTAAGACCTGATATAATGGTTCATACAGGAGATCTCATCGATGGAATTGCGAAAGCAGATGAAGAAGATCCATTCAAGAGCATGTATCAAGACCTAGTCAGGTTAAGGGTTCCTCTAATAGTGGTACAGGGTAACAACGATAATACTGCAGTTGAGAAGGGATCTTACTTCTGGGAGAAGTACTTTGGTCCCCTTTACGGCGTTGTTAAGTTTGGAAGCTACAGTTTCTTCCTTTTAGATGCCGATACTGGAAGAGTTCAGCCAGAACAGATCTCTTGGCTCGATGAGAGAATTGAACTGTACAAAGATGTGCCAGTTAAAGTCTTAATGATACACTACCCATATCATACAGAGGAACTGGGATACTTCCACAAGGAAAAGGGTTTTGTAAGCGTAGTTCCCAACATAACTAACTGGCTGGAGAGCTACAAGTTTAGTCTCGTACTAATGGGTCACTGGCACGTCGATAACATCACGAGACCTCCCCAAGTACCAGCTTTGAGTATCGTAAGCAATGCAGGGCAATACGATGACGTAGATGATTATGGTCATTACAGGCCAATAACAATATGGGCTGATGGAAGTGTTGATTTCATAAATCCGGCTCCGTCCATAGCAACGTTGTCTGTAAAGTACTTACAGAGGTACGATGGATCGACGACTGGAGTCTCTGTGATTGTGACAAATAAGGGGACCAGCGAAGTAAACCTGATCCTTCCAGTAGTCTTATCGAAGTACCAAGAGAACCCCGGTATCGAAAACGCTGAGATCTTACGTTCTTATAGTCACAAAGGCAAGGGAATATACGAATTAGGAGTTTCAGTATCTCCAGGAGAGGAACTACTCGTGAAAATATATGTTGAAGAGGATACGACAGCTCCTAGCGTAACTGTTGAGCCAGAGGTCAAGGAAGAGACGATAACTCTGTGGTATGAAGCCTTTGACGAAGGGCTTGGAGTTAAAGACGTCAAACTGTATTACTCTGTTGACAACAAGACGTGGACAGAGATAAGTCCAGAGTTCGAAGCAGGATATCCGCTGTACAAGTTCCAAGCGAAGGCTGGGACCATGTACTTTAAGGTATTAGCTGAAGACGTGGCTGGAAACAAAGCTGAGTTCTATGGAACCGTTGAGGTTCCTTCCTTAAAGCCTACTGAGACTCCCGCTCCCACACCAGCGCCAACAAAACCCCCTGGAGCTGGAGTGCCAATATCCTACATAGGCCTGGCTGTAGTCGGGATCATAGTAGTTGTAGCTGCCGTCTTGCTTAAGAGGAGGTAAGGATGCGGAAAAAGTGCCTTTTCCTCCTCTTTTTTCTTCTCCTTTCGCCTTTCGGGTTGGCCGGGATAAACAAGAAAGTTCGTCCAGTGAACGGAATTCTTCTCCCTAGGATAGGTTTCCCAGCTTTTATTGAACCAAACAGCTCATTTGAAGTCGTATTGGCTGGAGAGATTAAACAAATAAGATCTAGTATCGAAAATGACTTGAGCTCTTATGAGCTGGCTTTAGAGAGGGCCTCATATAATAGCTCTGAAAACCTAACGTATCTAACCCTTCATGCTGGAGATGTCAATTCTGGATTATATTCACTCATTATAGAAAGCGAAAAGGGAGTATTTAGGGAACCAAATTGTGTTTCGGTTAAGGAAAGTTGGGAACTACCATTAACGGTGTTCTGGGTATCAGATACCCATTATGACAACAGCAAAGGGCAGCTTCACCTCGCAGCAAGGTTTAGGAGGCATATTTGGACCATTAACTTCTTTTCTCCTGATTTCGCTATAATTACGGGAGATGTATGCAACAACCCTCCAGAAGGCCTGTTCATCGGTGCTTATCATGAGTTAATGAATCTTCAATGTCCAATAGTCTTGATTCCTGGAAACCATGATCATAGTCTGAAAGGAGACTTCTTCACAAAATATCTGGCTCCTTCGAATGCAAGCTTAGATGTAGGACCAGTTCACATAATTTGCTTGGACACGGGACCTGGATCCCTGAGCGGGAACATAACCAAGGATCAGAAGGAATGGCTCGTTAAGGACCTGGAATCAGTCTCAGAAAAGCCCATAAAGATGCTGTTAATTCATCACCCGCTCTTCACCATATGGAATACGACAGAAGTGAGCGTAGAAGAGATAGTGAACATTTTGGTTAGATATAATGTAACAATGGTTCTTTCAGGTCACATGCATGAAAGCTACGTGTTTGAAGATCCCATACTAATGGTGACCAATCCCAACTCATATGGAAAGGGGATCGAGAGAGCACGGCCTGGCTTCAGAGTTTTTGAATTAACTTCTTCAGGAGAAATTAAGTGGCTAAAGAGCCTTTATGAACCAATATACCTGGAGGAGTTCGAAATATTGGTCTTCCAAGCAAACGATGGGGAAGCAAAGGGATTCTCTGCATATTTATACAATGGTCTCCCGAGAAGAGTCTCTGGAAAATTCAGGGTTAAGCTTGCTACTGAACCTCTTGAAGCCGAGGGAGGGAAGATCATCCAACTTAATAGGACGAGAGATGGCAAGTTCCTTGTTACCCTAGAAGTTGATCTTGAGCCTCAACAAGAGAAGCTAGTTAAGGTATGGGCAGAGGAAGACGTGGATCCACCGCATTACATTAACCTATCCAAGAGCATCACTTATGGGGCCAACACAAACGTGATTTGGGTTAATGTCACTGCAAGGGACAGGATCTTAGGAGTTAAGAACGTTACCCTCAAGTACAGTACCAATAACGCGACATGGAATGATGTCCAACTGATTAGACTCAATGAAATTCTGTTTACAGGACGTTTTCAAGTTCAGAAAGATGTGCCTGTGGTTTATTACACCATCGAAGCCGTAGACGCTGCGGGCAATGTCGAAATTCGGGGAGGAAAAATCGAATTTTTACCGGAAGTAACCGAAAGCGAGGAAGCAAAACAAACCCTTATCACATGGAAACTCATTGTTATCCCAGCACTTATCTTAATCATTCTGATCATCATAATGGCACGAATGAAGGGAAGATGATATCCCCTAAAAGCTCCTATAAAAACCGCGAGAAGTTTTCAACCTCGTAAATTTTAATAATAATGGGCCTAAAAATCCTCCTAAGTGATAAAAATGAAGAGAAGCATCGCTCTGTTTCTAATTGCCGCGTTAATAGCACCTATCATTGTATTCGGTATAAGTGCACAGGGTAAAGTTGTGGCCATAGACATTACTCCCGGAAGGGTCAAGGACCTTGATACCGAGTGGGGTCAGAAAAACCTAAAGTGGCTGGAAGGGAACCTGACTGCAGCAGGCTTTCAGGTTAAAGAGATTACAGAGATAACACCAGAGGCCCTTCAAGGGGTTGATGCCCTAATTATAGGGAAGCTTTACGATTACAACAGCGTTTTCTCCGATGCTGAGATACAAGCTATAAAGAACTGGTTCCTAGAGGGTGGAAAGTTCATCTGGGTAGGAGCTGATAGCGACTATACCGAGCCTTACCTGAATCCTGATGATATATCGTTCAAGGCAGACGAGCCAAACAAGATTCTTGCTGCAATAGGCTCAAGCCTAAGGCTTGAGTACGCTTCACTGGAGGACCCAACTACCAACATAGGAGCAGGCTACAGGGTTAAGAGCCATGAGGCGAACACAGCTGGCTTTGCAGGCCAGATAACAAAGAACGCACCCGTAGTATTGTTCCACGGACCAACATTTGTAATAGGCTTCAAGAATGGACAATTCGTCCCATTCAGCGAGGTAGAAGGGCCAAACGTTGTTTGGCTCTACAGATCAAGCCCTGACGGTACTGTCGTAAGCCATGATGGAGTAGATCCAAAGGTACACAGCGTAGGCGAGACTGGTCAATTTGTAGAAGCTGCAGCTGAAATAATAGACCTAGGCTTGTTCAAGCCGAAGGGTAAGGTCATAGTTACAGGAGAGTCCCTTCTTGGAGACAGGTTCATAGGCACACCAGAGTATCACGGAGAGAAACTGCAGGGTATGACCTTCATAATAAACGCATTCATCTGGGGAACAACTGTAGAAGGACCAGCAATAAGCATGACCATGCTGATAGCCATAGTCGTAATAATCATCATAGTCATAGTGGCGCTCGTCTTCCTGAGGAAGAAGTGATATCCCTTCCTCTCTTTCTTTTTTATTGAAAACCTTTTTAAGAGCTCTTGTTTACACACTTGTTTGAAGGAGTAATAAGGTGAGAAATCTTGGATAAAAAAGTGGTAGGAGGTATTCTACTTATACTGGTGATCGTGGTAGCAACTGGATTCTTCCTTCTGAGCAGAAGAGGTCCTGGACCATCTCCTACGCCAACTGTTACACCTGCTGAGGGAATTGTGCTTAAGATCATTACAAGACATGCCAGCACGATCTGGAAGATCACTAAGGAGAGCTTCCTCAAAACAGATTTGGCGAAACAATACAACATAGTAGATCTGCGCTTTTACAGCCCCAATTTTGCCCTCTGGCCAGACGTAATCCAGAAAGAAAAACCAGACGTGGCATGGGGAGGAGGTCCAACTGTTTTCAATGATCTTGTAGATAAAGGACTCGTTGCACCCTTAACAGATCCAGAACTGCTGGCAGAGGTAAATAACATTCCTGATGACATCTCTGGTGCAGAGATGAAGCGATACAAAGATGGTAAATTGATGTGGGTGGCAGCAGCCATATCCTCATTCGGATTTACATATAACAAGAAGATGCTTAATGAGCGAGGCCTTCCAGAGCCTCAAACCTGGGAAGATCTAGCCAGTCCAGAATATGGCAAAATGCTCCCTCTACCCGCTCTATCATACGCTAGATCCACTACATCAACCTCGCACAGCAGAATATACCAGATCATACTTCAGAAGGAAGGATGGGAACAAGGATGGGTGTTAATAGCTGGTTTAGCTGCGAACGGAAGACCTTATGGAGGGTCCGTTGAGGCTCAGTGGGCAGTTCAGACAGGCGAAGTGCCAATTGGGATTATGATAGACTTTTATGGATTCGAGCTTCAGCTTCAATCCCCCGATTTCATCTACGTGATGCCACCAGGGACAATAGTAAATGGAGACCCCATAGCTCTCCTCACTACATCTGAGCATCCCGAGGCAGCTCAGGCATTCATAAGGTGGGTTCTATCAGCTGAGGGCCAAGCAGTGCTGTGGTTGGACGAGCGGATAAATAGAATGCCAGTCAGGGAAGACGCATTTAAGACCCCTAAGGGAAGGGAAAGGGTCGATTTATACACTAGATACAACCAAACAATTGCTCTGCAAGCGATACAATTTAACGAAAGCCTTGCAGGTGCGGTCTATTTCTCGATAGCCTACTATCTCGATGCAGTCCTCTGCGATACTCATGAAGAGCTGGTTAGAACGTGGAAAAAGCTTGTAGATGCCTTAGAGGCTGGCAAGATAACCCAAGAAGAATTTGAACAATACAAATATGAACTTGGAAAGCCGTTAACCTGGACCGAAGACGGCACCAAATACACATTTACGTTAGAATACGCGATTCAGATAAACGAGGAACTAAAAAAGAACCCAACATTTGCATCTAAGATGCAATCGTTGTGGAGGGAAGCGGCCGTTCAAAGATATGAGGAGCTTTTCAACGAGATTCCTGATCCCTAATCGATTACTTCACTCTATCCTTTCTTTTTGCTGATTCTAACAAACACAATGAATGCGGTCGGGGCATGAGGGGCTTTTATTGCTCCTTCCCGCCAACTCTTTCCCATAAACTAATTTATATAAATGACATCTACTTCACCTCGGTGCTAGAGGTGCTCCATACTAAGGATTCTCTTCCAGCGCAGGCTAAGAAGGTTCTACGAAAGATACGGTGGGAAATGGATCCTTTCTCTTGGTCACAACTATTTCTAGTGCTTATTTCTTTCACAGCATTTCTTCTGATCCCACTTTTCATGGTAATTGCTAGGTCCTTTTATGCTGGCGGAGGGCTTTCTCTGCACTGGATTAAGTCAATACTAAGTGATCAATATTACTTCCCTCTAAGGCTCCACATAACATCGGATTTTCCTTTCATAACCCTAGAAGGGATTAGAGGGAAGTTATACGATGTCGTAAGCTATTCAGATCCAACTGGAAAGGTTACAAAGATCTTACTCATCAGAGGATGGGACTTCGGTGTAATCCTCAACTCAGTAATTGTAGCTACCATGACAACAATATTCACAACGATACTGGGATTTGTTTTAGCGTTCTTGTTCGCTAAGTACAAATTCCCAGGTTCTGAGGCTCTTAGAATAATCTCCTTGATACCATTGCTTTCAACGCCATTTGTGGGAGCCATTGGCTTAAAGAAGATGATCGTAGCTGATGGAGTGCTAAATGTTCTATTTCATGATATCTTGGGGCTAATTCCATTTAAAGTAGAAATAACAGGTCTTCCAGCTGTAATTTTTGTTCAAACCCTCCTGTTTTATCCTATTGTCATGTTGAACGCCTATACTGCGCTAATTAGCATTGATCCTTCCCTAGAAGAGCAGGCAATGAATGTAGGCGCTTCTGGTTTCAAACTTTTTAGGACGATTACATTACCCTTGGCGACTCCGGGAGTTGAGGCTGGTGCACTTCTAGTGTTCATTCTTGCCCTCGAAGATCTGGGCACACCTATTGTGTTCAAAGGAACAACCGCAGAAAAGGTCCTTACATTCCAAATATTTAACAGGATATTCACGCCAGCTGGTCTAATCTCTCAAGAAGCCACAACCTTGGCAATGATCCTTCTTTTAATGTCTGCTACAGTTTTCATAGCTGTAAGAAAGTATGTCAGCCTTAAACGCTATGCTATGCTTGGCAAGGGAGGGATATGGAGACCAAGAAGAAGGGCTCTTTCTTGGAAGACCACCGTGTTGGTTTACACCTTCATACTTGGAACGCTGTTCTTCGCTACACTACCCCATATAGGAGTTACTCTGCTTGCTTTCGCTGATAGGTGGGGAACAACGATCTTGCCCTCAGATTTCACGTTGAACAACTTCAGAGCCATACTCTCTGATCCTGATACCACCCGAAGCATAATGAACAGTTTGGTTTATTCTGGCGTTGCTACGCTCTTCATG
>QMVZ01000025.1 GCA_003661365.1 Thermoproteota archaeon
GCATCAGAAGAATTTCCCTCGCTTACAAGCATGTTAGCTTCTAAAGCCAAGGAATAGCTAATGTTTAACAACTCTCCCAAGCTCATTGTCTCGTTCAATTCGATATCCAAGCAACAAATGCTAGGGATTGATAGGTTTGTCTCTAGAGTCATGTTATAATCCTCAATTCTATTCAGAACAAAGGAAAAAGCCCTGAAGTAAATTGATAAGAGTTCTTGGGAGACTTCGGCCTTGTTATTCGGCTCTCCTTCGGCTATCAGTGCCGATGTTGGGGCTAAGAATATTATTAGAACTAAGGCATATGCGGTTCTTTTTGTCAAGCCTTTTAAGTTCATCGTATTAACCTGAGAACTGTCAGGATTTAAAGAATATCTCAGAAATGAGATGAAACCATTTGAAACAGAAGATAAGCCAGATATGATGGGAAAAATAGCTACTCTTTTCTCAATCTCACCCGTAGGAGATTGAATTCTAATATTTTCACCTCTGTATCTTCATCTAGCTTCCCATAAATAGATTCTAGCTCATTTATGAGCTCTTCTTTGCTATAAAAACCGTCTTTGATTGCGTGTTCGTCAGTTAAATCTTTGATCTTTGTAGTTCTTACTGAAGTTATTTTGGCATCTGCTATGTCCTTCTTTCCAGCCCTAATCAGCACATCGTCCCCTACTTTCAAATTAGTTCTAAGCCTAATTGTTGTTCTTTTCTTTCTTGAGAGAATCATATCCTCGTACTTTTCCCTAAAGTGTAAGACCTTCTTTCTGGACATAGTATCTCACTAACCTCCCAATAATTTCTCTATAAACATCCAAAGGCTTGTCTATTTTGAAAATCCTCCTAATTAAATCCCATCCCCTGCCTTGTAGGGTTTTTGCGACAACAAGGTCTTCTTCCCATGGTTTTAGAGGTCTTACATCCCATCCTCTGATGAAGTAATGCTGAAGCAAAGTTCTAATAGCATCTGCTGTCATCTCGTAGGTGTGGGTTCCCTGGAGGTAGCCTTTCAGCCTTCTCCTCTGAGAGATGCTGAGCCTTAACTTTGTTTTGAAGGAACTAGGGGTCAAAAGTAGCCTAGCTACGGATGGAGAAAGGCTGAAGTATACATCATGTAGTGATCCAAGGAGCCTATTCTTGAACTCGAAGGACATACCCTCAACCATTTTCTTTGTTCGTTCATTCAATGGCTTTAGAACGAAGACGCTGAATTCCCCTGAAGTGGGGTTCCTGCTAGGACTGATGTGTATTGGGATGAATCCGTTCTTAAGCCAGAAGTTGAGGAGTCTCGGTGAGGCTCCAAAACCAGCTCCGATCCAGTCCATGCCCCTATCTACTGCTTTTTGCTCCAGCTCCCTAAGGACAAGAGAACCAAGGCCCTTGCCTTGTAAGGATGGATGAGTTGCTATTCTAACGATCCTCCATCCCCAAAGCCTAGCGAAGTCTTTGAAACCGTAGTGAAGCACCATTCTATTAGGTATCATGTGTCCAGGAGGCTCCCATCCCCTTAACATCTCTTCTGCCATTGCTGAAAACAATTTTCCTTCTTCTGCGAGCTGAACAGATACTAGGACTTTGTTGTCATAAGTTAGAGCCCAAGCTGTGTGATGAGGAGCATCTAGAAGTAGAGCTAGATCGTTTGGTCTGTTCCTATAATGAGCAAGAACATATATGCCGTAGAATTGTTTCAAAATCCCTTCAGGAGCTTTCTCAACATCTAGTCTAGAAAATTCTAGTTTTTCCCTTACAATCTCCTCTTCTCTAGCATCTGCTGGCTCTGCATCCAATAACAAGAAATCATAAAGCCAGCTTTCCACAGGATCCCCCTCAGGGTAGCGTATAGGAATTTTCATCCTTATCTCCGTGAGGTTTAACCCTCTCATCTTCCTCAGTCTTTCTAAGAACCTGAGAGAGAAGCTCCTGCCAGCACCCTCATATCCATGCACGGTTGTTGAAAATATGGCAAGCTTTGACGTCTTTAAAATCGAGAATAAAACATAGGTTGGGATGCTAGCAGCTTCATCCACTACCTTTATCCTAGATCTGGCTTCTGCAGCCCTTACTGGGCTCATGTAAACTACTGAACATCTTCCAGAGGATATTTTTACAGTGATATCGTCTCTTGAGATCTCCCTGAACCTCAATCTTTGGGCTTCAAGACCAAGTTTGAGGAACTGGAATAGAGTCCTAGCTCCTCTTATTGTTGGTGCTGTGACCACTATCTTCTTACATAGACCGAGGGTAACTAGACGAGCTAGACTCAATCCGAGAGCTGCGGACTTCCCTCTTCCCCTATCTGCCACTATTACTATTGCGTTCTTCCCTTCTTTAGCATCTGCCAGATTAGTGATGCAATCAATTACCTTAATCTGCTCGTCAGTTAAGGCCAGTGACCTTATAGGTCCTTTTCCCCGTGCTTTAGGCATAAATCTTGGAGCTATATCTCTAGGAATGCCCTCAACACTTCCAGAATCCATGTCTATGAACCAAACTCCTGATCTACCTCTCAATTTCGAGATAAATCTCCTCTTAAATGCCTGCTTTACATCCCTTTCTGTAAAAGGAGGAGATACTAGCTTTTTTTGGAATAGTGTTAAGGTGTTGAGCCAAACCCTCAAGCTTGGTACGGCGAATAGGACGAGGCCCCCTCCTTTTATCGTTTCTACAAGTCTTCCTATGTCATTTGCCCTCATTTGAACCGAAAAGTCCGCTAGCAATACATCCCACGTATCTCCCATGGCCTCTTCGCTGTCATCAAAGTCTAAAACCGTGGGTTCTATTTTCCTCCCAAGGTTACTGAGAAGTGTGTCAAGTCCCAGAAGTTCCCCGCCTATACTCGCGTTTGAATATAATAGCTGAGTTTTACCCTCCTTAAGTTCTGCATACCGATTAACTAGACGGTAAAGAATGTCAAGACTGCCTTCTCCTGCGACAACAACTAGTCTCCTCTCTCCGCTTTTTAGTGCTTCAAGAGAAGCTCTATCAAATGTCTCTTCAATGATTTTTTGGTTCATTTTGATCCCTTGCGGTCGAGCCTCTTAACTTGCAGAAAGGGTTTGATGTCTTGTTGAAATGGATATTGTCATTAAAATATCTAACCAGCTCCAGAAACACCAAACAGGGATTTGAGCTTCCTTTGAACTACAAATATGACCCCCTAGAAATAAGTTCAAGAACCTGTAACATTTCCTTTGACATTGACCTTAGAAAAATCATTTTGAAAAATAATGAACTAGGATCGTGTTGTCATCATGCCTCGAAGAACAAGAGAATGGAGCATAAGAAAGCCTTCGATAACCCCCATACCAAAGGCATTGCTGTTTTTTGGTCTATTTATGATTCTATTCAGAATAATATCTGATCTTCTTCTGAAAATAAAAGAGCCATACGTAGATATTCTTCTTTTATCCCATTATATAGGATTTCCAACCGGTTTTACCTATGCTTTCATGAAAATTTTCAACGAGATTAATTTCGACGATCTTGGATTTAAGAGACCTGAAGAAGCACTAAAAAGCTTTTCTTTGGGTGCTTTCTTTGGTTTTTGCATCATATTATCGTTTCTTGTTGTTTTTTACTTCTTTGGTTTTGCAAAGGTCTTAGTTAAGATGACCGCTCCAGAGCTGCCCACCATTCTACAAGAAGTTCTAATAATGCTCATTTTAGTCTATAACGAAGAGTTGATTTTTAGGGGATACATACTCAATACGGCAAGAAAATCCGGTTTATGGTCATCCATAGTTGTCAGTTCGGCAACTTTTGGAATTGCACACATAAACAATCCAAACGCAAATCTTCTAGCCATTCTAGGATTAATTGTGGCTGGATTTTTGCTTGCTATGACTTTCCTTATGTTCGATAATATCTGGGCACCAATAGGACTGCATTTTATGTGGAATTTCACCGAAGAGAAGGTATTCGGGATGCCTCTCAGTGGATTGAGCCCAGAAAGTTGGATCTTCAGAGTAGAACTTACAGGACCTAATTGGATAACTGGCGGAGATTTTGGGCCAGAGGGGGGAGTCCTTCCAGTTATGATAGAGCTTATTGGGATTTTGATCATCTACATATTGCTAAGAAGGTCTATCCTCCAACGGGAGTAGAAGATGGCTCGGTCCCTACTACTACCATTATTACATTGGCCTTAATTCCTTCACTTATGGGGGTTTTGAGAACGCTCAGAATCTTCTCAAAGAAATACGTCACTGCTTCTTTTGTCTCATTTCTCGTATTACCTGCTAGAATTATGATCCTTTTTCCTTCTTTGAACTTTACGAAGAAGCCCATTGCTCCTTCTTCCATCAAGCTTGCCTCTTCTTCTTCAGTTAGATAGTTGGCTACCATCTCACCAATTCCTTCATATGCTTGAGGTCCCCCTAAGATTATTAACGTGTCAACTGGATAATGTTCCATTTTCCATAACTCATCAGATCTTAATATGAAGCATGAGACTCCATTTTTCAGGAGGGCCTTATTTAGTTGACGGGCAGCTTCTATGTCGATCGAATTAGAGACTATAACAACCAAACCAGGTGACGAGAGAACTGAGATCGTTGGAAGGATCAAGAAGAAAATCAGCAAAAATGAAAGGGAAAGCCTCGTAATCGACATCTCAAATTGATTAACAACAGTGGTACTAAAAGTTTTACGAGTATTGTGGCGTAGTCATTAAAGCAATACGTAGAACATCCGAGCAGGGGGCTTATACCCAGAGACATTGAAGATCCAGGATTTGTTAGGCCTAAAGAGAGCTTGAAGGAGTTCTTTAAAGAAATTGGGTCTAAATCGGTTCCAGAAACAAATGAAGAGTTTTGGGAGCTACCAGGTTCCTCAGAAGAGATTTACGCAAGTATTTCAAGTATCTTGTGGGAAAAGAGCAAGGAGATCTGAGTTCAATGCTCAAGGGTATAGATGAACGCAACTCCTTTGAGTTACGAGGGTATGGAGATATGTCTCTGAAATCCACTGTTTCTTTCGATTTTTCTCACAGAGTCTAAACTATGGCTTTGAGATTTCTAACAAAAATAGAAAGGAACATCGAGGAAAACCTTGGAGAAAAAGGAACCTGTCTCCTTTTCCTATAACTTTGTTGCTCGATGTCATCGACGTGATAAAAATAGATAAAATTAAATTTTAGGTAAGCCTAACATGAATGTCTAATCCGGTGTAGCATATGGGAGGGAGATATAAAACGAGACGCTATGCTAAAGCTAGAAACCACCTATCTCTAGCGTTCATACAAGAAGGAAAGAAAGCAAGGGTTATTGACATATTTGGAGGTCGGGGAATGGTCAGAAGGCTTATGGAGATGGGACTCTCGCCTGGATCGGAGGTCATTGTGGTCAGGAACTCCTTAGGTCCTATGATAATCGAAGTTAGGGGCGTAAGACTAGCGCTAGGGAGAGGATTGGCGTCAAGAATCCTGGTGGAACCGGTGGGTTGACTATGATCTGCTCTAGTTGCAACCCCGAGGAAAAGACAATGACCCAGCCTTATAATACAAGTGACTCTAAAGTGGTAATACTTGCTTTAGCTGGAAATCCTAATGTCGGGAAAAGTACACTTTTCAATGTTCTCACAGGGGAAACAGCTCACGTAGCCAATTGGCCAGGAGTTACCGTTGCCGTCAAGGAAGGAAGGTTGACCCATCATGAGAAGGAGATTATCATCGTTGACTTACCTGGAACATATAGTCTATCTGCGGAAGCTCCAGACGCAGCAGAGGCTATAGCAAGGGAATTCGTGGCAAAGCACAAACCAGATGTTCTAGTAGTTCTCGTTGATGCCACTGCCCTAGAGAGAACAATGTACCTACCAATTATGGCGTTGGAGATGACACCACGCGTTATAATAGCGGTTAATATGATGGACGTTGCGGAAAAGAGGGCCATACACATAGATATAGATGCTCTAAGTAGAGAGCTTGGAATTCCTGTTGTAGGGATCTCGGCCCTCCGGGAAGAAGGAATTGGAGTACTACTAGACAGAGTATTAGACGTTGCAGAAGGCAGAGAGTGCAGAAAAAAGCCTTTAAAGGTCGATTATGGTCCACTAGAGCCTTACGTCACAAGATTAGAGGGTTTGATAAAGGAAAAGGGATTATTAAGAGATTACCCACCAAGATGGGTAGCGGTCAGATTACTTGAGGGGGATCCTGTTTTATTGCATAGAATCAAGAGTAAAGAGCCTAGAACTGCTTCAATCATCACTGAGATAATTGAGTCAGCTAAAACTAGTCTGAGAACGGATATTGCCCTAATGGCAGTCCAAGCCAGGTTTTCTTTCATAGACTCCCTCCTTAAAGGCAAGATAACTAAGACTCGTTTGATTTCACCTGGAATTGAGGAAAAACTAGACAAGATAGCTCTTCATCCAGTGATTGGGCCCTTATTTGCGAGTTTTATATTATTAGGTTCGTTCCTAACGGTTTTTGCCGTAAATGTGGGCTTCCCCCTAAACGTAATCTTCTCATTTCTTGATAAGGAAAACCTGGCAGAACTTGTTGAGCGTTATAGACTATCTAACCTTCTTGTGGGCATATTTGACCGAATTGCTGAGATGGTAAGGATTGTGTTGAGAAACTACCCATCTTGGTTCTCAAGTCTTATCGTGGATGGAGCCATATCAGGAGTTGCATCGGTTCTTGGATTCTTGCCTTTGATCTTGATGGTTTACTTGGTGTTAGGTGCCCTCCAAGATAGTGGCTTAATGGCAAGAGTTGCTGTCTCCCTTGATAGATTCTTCAGACGATTCGGACTGAGTGGAAAAGCCGTATTTCCAGCAGTAGTCGGGTTTGGCTGTAGTGTTCCTGCAGTTATGAGTACTAGGGCTATGGATGATGATAGGGAGAGGCTCGTTACAGCAATGACCGTTCCCCTGATTCCATGCCAAGCAAGGCTGGTTGTCATGCTGGCAATTGCTTCGGTGATGTTTAGTTCTCCACTGGGTCAGGCTAGCTTCCTTCTGGGCATTTATCTGCTATCCATAGGTCTCTACCTCTTATCCTCGGCTCTGCTCAACAGGGTGTTATTTAAGGTCAAAGTTCCTCCTGAGCTTGTTTTGGAGGTTCCTCCTTACCACAAGCCAAGTATAAAGGTGATTTGGTGGTACGCTAGGATGAATGCAATGAAGTTCATAAAAAGAGCCGGAACTATAATCTTCGGTCTTAGTATATTGCTATGGTTTCTCCTGCATTTTGGTCCTAAAGGGTTTATATCTCAAAAAATGTTGGAAGCTGATGCTTTAGCAATTGAGGGCACACTTGCAGCCGTTCTAGGAAAGAGTTTAGTTCCACTTGGTCGTCTAATGGGTTTGGGTGATTGGAGAATAATGCTAGCACTTGAAACGGGCTTAGTAGCCAAGGAAAGTGTCCTTAGTACAATAGTAGCTGCCACAGGCGCAGCTAGTGTAAATCAAGCAATAGAAGCCCTTGGTATGACAAACCTTCAAGCGTTATCCTTAACGATAGCAATGACCACGTATGTCCCTTGCATAGCAACAGTAGGGGTGTTAAAGCAAGAATTGAGGTCTCTAAAATATCTTTTAATGATAATCATGTATCAACTCCTCCTAGCCTTCGTGCTTGCCGCTAGCATCTTTTGGATGGGTAAGATTATTGGACTTTCCTGATTTTTTCAGCTTAAAGAATACAAACATCGCAGCCATTGCCGCACTCAGAACTAATAGGTGGTGACTGTAAGCAGAAATGATCCGCCAGTTCTCTCTTAACAAAAAACCAGCTGCAACCAAAGCTGCATTCCACGGAATCGAACCTAATACAGTATACAGGATCAAATCCTTCAATGGAACCTCAAAGATCCCAGCAGGAAAGGAAATTATGGTTCTTATGCCTGGTAGCATTCTTCCAAGTAGCACTGCCTGTCTTCCCCACTTTTGAAACAAGAACTCAGACTTCTTTATGTGATCTTTCCTTAGGAGGAAGTATCTGCCATACTTATCTAGCATTTCCCTCCCATATCTAATTCCTAAGTAGTACGAAACCACTGATCCTAACAGATTTCCCAGAACACCAGAGCCCGTCGCTAAGAAGAAGTTCATCTCCCCTGCAGATACAAGAAACCCCGCTAAAGGCATCACAATTTCGCTTGGAATCGGCAAGAGTGCACTTTCGCCTGCCATCGTCAGAATTATTGCTGGATATGAGCCTTTAGATACGAGTGCTATGAGTCCTTCCACGGTCTTTCTAAGAAGTTCACCAAACAAATTCATCCCAGCAGCCCAACCCTATCCTCTGAGTGATCCTAGATACTTGAGTTTAACAATAAAAAGAGTTGCACTAGACTCATTAATTATTGAGCTTCTTGAAACCCTTAAGCAAAGTTAAAAGTTCAAGTTTGATTCTCATAGTGTACAAAGTCTATACGATTTGTTTCTTTGGGTATAAGGAGGGTTTCTCTTGGATAATTTTGACTTCATCATCTTAGGTTCTGGTTCTGCCGCGTTTGCCGCAGCAATCAAGGCCTCTGAGCTTGGAGCTAAAGTAGTCATGATTGAAAACGATGTTGTTGGCGGGACATGTGTTAACAGGGGCTGTATACCAACTAAGAACTTGATAGCAGCTGCAGAACTCTTCTATAAAGCAAGACGGCCTAAGTTTGAGGGTATATCATTTGACGGAGCCTCATTGGACTTTAGAGAGTTAATAACTCAAAAGAACGAGCTAGTGGCCAAACTACGATATGAAAAATACGCTAAGATAGCTGAAGAGGATCCAGACATAGAGTTAGTGAAAGGTCGGGCTAGATTTATCTCTAGAAATGTAGTTCAGGTGGGAGACAACCGTTTGAAGGCGGATAAGCTCTTAATAGCAACTGGTTCGAGACCGTACATTCTTCCAATTCCTGGGCTTAAAGAAGTGGGATATCTTACAAGTAGAAGCATTCTCGAACTTGAAGAGCTACCACGGTCTCTCCTCATAATTGGAGGAGGATTTATTGCTATGGAAATGGGGCAGATGTTTGAGCGTTTTGGCACAGAGGTCATAATCTTGGAGAGAGGATCTCGAGTACTGAAGAGATTTGAGCCAGAAATTTCTCAAGCAATTCGTAGATTTCTTGAAGAAGAGGGGGTTGTTATTCACACTAACGCCCTTGTCCGCAGGATCAAACGAGAGAACGGTGAAATTATAGCAGACGCAGTAGTAGAGGGTGGATTAAGGATGTTCAGAACACAGCATGTCCTTGTGGCAACAGGGAGAGCACCAAATACTGAAGATCTGGGTTTACAGGGAGTTGGAGTGGATATGGATGATAGAGGTTTCGTTAAGGTTGACAGTGAAATGAGAACCATTGCTCCAAACATATGGGCCGCTGGAGACGTTACAGGTCTTCCTATGGCAACACCTGTTGCCGCAAGAGATGGCGTAATAGCAGCTCAAAATGCAATAGGAGGGAAGCACATAAAGATGGACTACAAGACAGTTCCTAGGGCGGTGTTTACTGATCCAGAGGTAGCTAGTGTTGGACTTACAGAGGCTGAGGCTGAAAAAGCTGGTTACAGGTGTATGTGCAGAGTATTAGATCTTGGCTTGGTTCCTAAGGCTCTAGCTATTAGAGAGTCAAGAGGTTTAGTTAAGATAGTGGCAGACGGGATCACTCATCAGATCTTAGGAGTACATCTTGTAGCACCCAGGGGAGCTGACATTATACATGAGGCTGCTCTGGCTGTTAAGTACAGGATGACTGTAGAGGAGATCATTGGCACGGTTCATGTTTACCCTACAATTTCTGAAGCCATTAGGCTTGCAGCTCAAACCTTCTTCAAAGATGTTTCTCGCCTAAGTTGCTGCGCAGAATAGATCTATCAGTAGAAAATAATATGAAACAGATTAATAGCAAGCTCTAATTGGCTATGAGCTAATTTATCATAGGTGTCGTTGTTAAGCCTTTTCCCCTTTCAAACCCTTTGTTTTCTGTACAACTGTTTTTCGTTAACAAGTTTTTAATAGATCTTATCTGTGTTTTGAGGATTAAGTTTGTAGGAGAGACCTAAATTGGCTCGTAAGGCTACGTTTTTTCTTTTATTACTGGTGATCACCTATTCCTCGGTTAAAATAAAGGAAGTTGAAAGCAAAGGACTGCTATGGGAAACTGCCATATCAGTTCAAAAAGCCTGTTTGTGGCTACTTGAACATCAAAACGCAGATGGTAGCTGGGGTGTTGGTATGTTAGAACAGTCGAGACTGACTCCGCTTATAACTAATTCTCTACTATCTTGTGGTTTGTCAGCGGACGACGAGAGGATTGCAAAAGCCCTTTCTTGGATATCTAGAAACAGACTTTCAATCCAAGAGCCAGCTTCTCTTGCTTTTGCAGTTGATTCGTTTCTAAGAGCTGAAAAAGAGGATGTTACATTGAACTTCCTTCTTCAAGACCTCATTTCGATGCAGAAGGAAGATGGTAGTTGGGAGGAAAGCGTGGTCCTCACTTCAATCTCAATACTAGCGATCAAATCCTCACGGTAAAGGGAAGTGCCGAATCTATTGATAGAGCATGTAAATACTTGTTTAGGATTAGAGTTAACGGAACTTGGCCCTGGGATACAGAGAATGACGACGATTGGATAGAACCTGCGAGCTATTTAGTTGTAGCCTTGACTGAGTCTGGGAAGTATAATGAGAGCGTTCACGAAGTCATTCGGTGGCTAAGAGAAAAAGTTAACAGCGAGAAAAACCAAAGTTTAAGCGTAACCACGATCGCTATTTTGGCTTGGGCTTTAGCTACGGAGGATCCCACTTCTCAATCGGTTACGAGAGCTCTGTCTTGGATCATAGATAGCCAAGAAGGGGAAGGAAGTTGGAACTCGGTAGAGGAAACTGGATTTGTCACATTTTTTCTCCATAGAATAGCTGGGTCTGTTCCTATTTCTTCATTAAGGCCTTCAGTGGACATAGAGGTCTCTCCACACTCTATATTAGCAGTAAAAGGAGTATCTTCTGTTGTTAACGTCACATTTGCTCTTTCAGGGGGATTTATGCTTGATCCTAAGGTGCAAATCGGTTCTTCTCAACTTTTAGCAGCTTCTTTGGTTAGAAGCTATGTTAACGAGACTAAGATGTCCCTGAACGATATTAGAAGGCTATGTCCTGGGGAATCCCTTAAGATCTCCGTCAAAATTACAGCGATATCAGATCAGGAGGCCAGTCTTTCTCTTCCAGTTATCTTAAGTGGCGCTGATTTCTTCGGAAATCCTGTCTCATGGAGTTCAGGGATATCAATCAGGGTGACGAAAAAGGGATTTCCTGAAATCAAAGTAACGATCCTACCTGAAAAAGGAGAGGTTGAGGAAGGAGAGTACATACCACTCTATCTTCAAATAGAGAACATTGGAACGGCTCCAGCATTTTCTCTAAATTATTCCTTGAGCTTTTATCCAGAAATAGTCGAGATTAAGAGTGGTAGCTTGAATCTATCTATAGATAAGCTTAATCCAGGAGACAAGCTAATTAGTGCCTTTGTTCTCAAGGGATTAGAACCTAGGGATGAAAGTGAATTGCTTTCGATAGAAGCAGAAGTAGAATACGTTGGTGGAAAGACAGAGGGAAAAGCTGGTGTCCTAGTTAAAAGGATCAGCTTCTGGGAAAAGTACAGCAACGACATTCTAGGAGCCGTTTTAGGAGCTGTCTTAGGATTTGTTTTCACAGTACCAGCCTCTAAGTATTTCAAGCCTTTTAAGAAGCTTTTGAATATAATCAGACAATTTTTGACAAAAAGATGAAATTAATTAAATAGTTCATCCTTTTGATGAAGTTTCTTTGAGTAAAGACAAGAGACCCAAAAATTCCTATGCTTGACATAAGCTGTTTTCGATGTTGAGATCTGTTAGTAGCAATGCGCAATATTTTAGCAGATAGTTCCTTCTGTTCCCGCAATTCCGTTGTAATTAAAGTTTTTACGTGAAGAAAGGACAGCCTATTGATATGGTTTTTCCGCTCTCCAAAGAAAATATTCGTGGAAGATTTGTGAATAAGGTACTAGAGTTAAGTGGACAGGATATATTCGCTTGTTACCAATGTGGAAAGTGCTCTGCACTTTGTCCTTCGCTGGAGAGGATGGATTTACTTCCAAATCAGCTTGTCAGAATGGTTCAGTTTGGCAGAGAGGAAGTTCTAGGATCCAAGACTATTTGGATTTGTTCTTCCTGTTTTTCATGTGCTGTAGAGTGTCCAAAAGGCATAGACATAGCTAGTCTTGCCGAAGCGCTGAGATTAATGCAGTTAAGGTTGAACGTTGACCATCTTGACCTAAATAAAATCCCTACAGAGGACTTAGAGGAATTACCACCCATTGCAATTGTTGGTGGCGCGAGGAAGTTTACTGCTTAGGTTAAGTGATCTTCATGAAGTTTCCATACTATCCTGGTTGCACATTGAAAGCTCAAGCCAAGAACTTCGAGATCTCTGCTCTAACGACGTGTGCATATCTTGGGATAGAGCTAGAGGAACTTGATAAGTGGAATTGCTGTGGAACCGTATACTCCCTAGCAACGGATGACCTGATGAAGCAAGTTGCTCCAATTAGAGTTCTCATCAGGGCGATGGAGAAAGGGCAAAATGAGCTTGTGACTCTGTGCGCAATGTGTTACAATACTCTTGCAAGGGCTAACCTTCTCGTTAGAGCTGACGAAGAGAAGATGGAGAAACTAAATTGCTTCATGGATGATGAACCAGATTATGACGGAAGTGTCAGGGTACTTCATCTTTTACAGGTTCTAAAAGATATTATTGGTTTTGAGATAATTATGCAGAAGGTAGTTAGGCCTTTGAAAGGTCTAAGGGTCTCTCCTTACTACGGTTGTCTTCTCATTAGACCAAAGGGGGTTGCAATAGACGATCCAAGAGATCCAAGGATTTTAGAGGATTTGCTGTCAGCTCTTGGCGCTGATGTAATCGGAACCCCAGAGAGAGCCACGTGTTGCGGGTCCTATCTAACAATTGACAGGAAGGAAGTTGTAGCTGATAACGCCTACAGAATTATAATGACCTCTGTTGAAAGGGGAGCAGAGTTATTGGTAACATCTTGTCCTTTGTGCTTCTTTAACTTGGACAGTAGGCAGAAGGAGGCTAAGAAGCTTCATCCTGAGATGAAACAAGTTCCGATTGTTTATTTTACTCAATTGATGGCCCTTGCATTTGGACTCGAGGATAGCTTAGGTTTTGAGAGTCATTATGTAGACCCAAGGCCTTTTCTTAAGGAGAAAGGGTTGTTGGGAGGCTCTTAGATGCCTGAACGAATAGGAGTCTTTGTTTGCCACTGTGGACAGAACATAGCTGGAAGCGTCGACGTTGAGAAAGTCAGAGATGAGACAGCTAAGTTAGCTGGGGTTGTGCACGCAGAAGATTACGTGTTCATGTGCTCTGATCCTGGGCAGGAACTTATTAGGAGAGCAATTCACGAGAAAAACTTGGATGGAATAGTTGTAGCTGCATGCTCTCCTTTCCTTCACAAGGAAACCTGGCAAAATATTGCAAAGAATACTGGCCTCAATCCTTACCTGGTAGAGGTTGCCAACATAAGGGAGTGGGTTGCATGGCCTCACAGGAATGATAAGGAAAAGGCTACGGAGAAAGCCATAAAGATGGTGGAAGCCGCTGTTGCTAAGCTTAGGTCGGATGTGGCCCTTCAACCAATAAAAATCCCAGTTAAGAAGTCAGTTTTAGTCATAGGCGGGGGCATTGCGGGTATTCAGGCTGCTTTGGACATTGCAGAAGCTGGACTTAAGGTGTACCTTGTTGAGAAAGATCCTAGCATAGGAGGGAAGATG
The DNA here is from genome assembly GCA_003661365.1 of Thermoproteota archaeon. Classification (GTDB taxonomy): domain Archaea; phylum Korarchaeota; class Korarchaeia; order Korarchaeales; family Korarchaeaceae; genus QMVU01. The sequence goes on from QMVZ01000025.1 coordinate 13,777, forward strand.
GCCCAGCTTTCAGAGACATTTCCAACCCTTGACTGTCCTCAATGCATTCTTACCCCCAAAATGACTGAATTAGCCCACCACTCTAATGCCACATTGCTCACCTATTCGGAGATTGAGGATGTTACTGGTTCTGCAGGAAACTTCAAGGTAAAGGTGAGAAGGAAGGCAACATACGTAAACTGGGATAAATGCGTAGGATGTGGCTCATGTATGCAAGTGTGCCCTGTTGAGGTCCCATCAGAATATGAGGATGGGATCGCAAACAGGAAAGCGATATACATACCTTTTCCCCAAGCAGTACCCAACAAGGCAGTCATAGACCCGATGAGCTGTCTAAGGTTAAAGTATGGTAAAGGTTGTGGTCTTTGTGCAAAGGAGTGCCCTGCTGGGGCCATAAGTTTCGAAAACAATGAGAGGTTTGAGGAGTTAGAGGTAGGAGCTATCATAGTAGCCACGGGGCTTGAGGTCATGGATGCCTCCAATTTCGCTGAGTATGGCCATGGAAAGTATAAGGACGTTATTACTGGCTTGCAGTTTGAAAGATTACTTGCGCCAAGCGGTCCTACTCAGGGTCGGGTGATTAGACCATCTGATGGTAAGGTTCCAAAGGAAGTTGCCTTCATCCAGTGCGTTGGATCAAGGGATCCTGAAAACTGGAATCCTTACTGCTCAAAGATCTGCTGTATGTATACGGCCAAACAA
>QMVZ01000026.1 GCA_003661365.1 Thermoproteota archaeon
AGTTTAGGACAATCTAAACTCCTGGCTCTTGAGGACTCCATATACCATAACTTCCCAGTAGAGTCTACTTCAAAGGGTTGAGGGCAAGGATTATAAAAGCTAACGATGCATAGTAAGAACTGGCTAGGTGGGGGGCCGTGGCCTAGCCAGGGACTCCTCCAATGATATGAGGATCCCCTAGAAAGGAAGGGCGGCGGGCTCCAGAGATTATCTCTGGAGCATCGAGGAGGATGTCCAGAGTATTGGGAGAAACCCGTAGATCGAGGGTTCAAATCCCTCCGGCCCCACCTTATTTTTTGAATTCGATTTTGCTATATTTCTCAACAACTAAAAACTAAAAGCTACCGATCCATTCTCTGCTTGTAGAATGCCTCTTAAGAGGTCCTTTAGATGATCGATATTTACGTGCTGAGACTTCCTCATGATGATCCGAAAAAGGCCACGGGCGCTAGGTTACTCAGGAGGAGGATAGCTAAGGATGCCAAAAAAGATAGGCCTAGATCGCCATTAGTTCTTAACCCAAAAGCTAAGATGTTGATCTCACAAAGAGATAGGCCGATCGTTGAGAAAAGAGGACTTCTCGCAGTTGATGCATCGTGGAGAAGAATTGCCGAGGTTAGGTGGCCAAGAGGAGTACAGAGACTTCTTCCATTTCTTATAGCAGCGAATCCAATAAATTACGGGAAACCGTTTAGACTATCAACGGCAGAAGCAATAGCTGCAGCCTTGTACATCTTAGGGTTTTCAGAAGAAGCTGAGAAAGTCCTTAATGAATTTAAGTGGGGGCCAGAATTCTTGAGGATAAATCAAGATAGGCTTGACCTATATGCTACCGCATCAGATTCGAGGGAAATGAGAGAACTTGAAATTTCAGCTATAAGGTCATTAATCGAGTAAAGTTTTTTTAAGAGGAATTATTTAAGCGATTGTTTGCCCTATGCGAGGATATTCGGATTTTAGAGAGTTCTTCTGAGGTCTTCAGTTAGATATTCCCTTTTCTCTCTCCACTTGGCCGATTTTCTCTTCTATTATGTCTAACGCCTTCCAGACGTATTCTTCAGGAATATTAAGGGGTGGAGCAATTCTAAGCGAGCTAACTCCTGCTGTAATCATCGCCACACCGCTCTTCCAAGACCTAAGCATAACCTCGCTTGCCTCTTTCTTTGCCGGTTCACCTGTTCTTCTGTTCTTGACTAATTCTACGCCTATCATGAGACCCTTCCCTCTGACATCGCCTATCAAGGGATGCCTCTCCATCATTTCCTTCAACCTTTTCATGATCTCATTACCAAGTTTTGAGGCTCGCTCTAACAACCCTTCCTCCTCTATGACGGAAATAGTTGCTAGCGAAGCTGCACAAGAGACAGGATTGCCTCCAAACGTCGATGCATGGGATCCTCCAGGCCATGACATGATCTCTTCAGTTGAGATCATGGCTCCAAGCGGGAATCCTCCTCCCAGTGCCTTAGCCGAAGTTATTATATCGGGAACTATCCCGAAGTGCTCTATAGCCCACCATTTACCCGTTCTTCCCATCCCTGCTTGTACCTCATCGGATATTAGGAGTATCCCATGCTGATCAGCCAGCTTTCTTAACCCTGGGAAGAACGAGTCTGGTGGAACAACGTATCCACCCTCCCCTTGGATAGGTTCAAATACTATAGCTGCGACTTCTTCCGGTGGGACAAACTTGTTAAAAACATAATCCTCGATATAAGCCAGACAACGCTGGCTTACCTCTTCAGGATCCTTTGTTCCAAAGGGATTCCTATATGGGTTGGGGTATGGAACGTGTATCACGCAAGGTAGCAATGGAGAAAAGCCAGCTCTTTGTACTGGTTTACTGGAAGTGAGACTTAATGATCCAAAAGTTCTACCATGAAAGCCTCCTATGAATGCAATGATGTACTGTCTCTTTGTATACCACCTGGCGAGTTTAAGAGACGCTTCTACTGCCTCGGTACCGCTGTTACCAAAGTAAACCTTCTTTCTCTTTTCCCCAGGAACTATTTGAACCAGTTTCTCAGCTAGCATGACTGATGTATCGTAATAAAAGTCTGTATTCGAATAGTGAACAAACCTCTCCAACTGCTTTTTTACGGCTTCCATCACCTTAGGATGGTTATGTCCTACGTTCATAACTGCTAGTCCAGAATTTAGATCGACGTATTTGTTTCCATCAACATCTACGATCACTGAGCCCCTGGCTCGATCCACAACTAACGGATAAAATCTGACATAAGAGGGCGATATCACGGCAGAATCCCTCTCAAGTAACTTTTTAGCTTTTGGGCCGGGCGGTTCTACAACTATCTTGGGGACTTCTTCCACCATAAGCACCTCTTGGTTTGATCATCGAAATGTTAAAGAGTTTACCTCTTACTTGAAGCGACACCTAAAGCCTATTTAGTAATTCCTAGAAATACCGAGTGGAGGGATAGGCGACCAATTATGGTGGTAACAATGAGTTCTGACATCGATCAAATAACTGCAAGGCTTCTTAAGGAAGGATTTATTGTACGGAAGTCGCTTGAGAGAGTTGAAGCCAGCAAAGGGGACATGAAATTAGTACTATACCCTAAGGTAGGGGGCTTTCTGATTATAAAGTACAGAGGAAACAAGGTTTATGGTAAAGCTTATGGATCCTTTTCGGATCCTAACGATATTTTCAGGTTTCTAGTAGAGTATACCTAACTCCCATCCACCTTTTTATTTAAATCTTGGAGATAATTACTGAGAATTGCTACTTGCAGATCAAAGGGAGGGATGCATATGTCTAAAGTTAGAGTTGCTCTGGCGGGTATAGGTAACGTTGCTTCAGCTATAGTTCAGGGGGTTTTCTATTACGCGGATGCTCCAGATGATGAAGTCGTACCAGGTCTAATGCACGTAAGAATAGGACCATATCACGTTTCAGACATAGAATTCGTTTCAGCGTTTGACGTTGATGTAAGGAAAATAGGGAATGACTTAAGCGATGCGATATTCTCCCCACCAAATGTCCTTGCAAAATTCGCAGAGGTACCAAAGCTTGGAGTAGAAGTGAAGAAAGGCCCCGTTCTCGACGGAGTGGCCCCTCACATGAGAAACTTCCAATACGGAGAGGGCTTCAAGGTGGATGAAAGTCAAAAGGAGGTAGATGTTGTTCAAGAACTAAAGGACTCTGGGGCTGATGTGTTAGTGAATCTAGTCCCAGTGGGATCGTATGAAGCTAGCAGGGCTTACGCGAAGGCCTGCTTAGATTCAAATGTGGCATTCATCAACGGAATTCCAGAGTTCATCGTCAGCGATCCAGCCTGGGGAAAAAGATTTGAGGAAAAAGGAATTCCAGCGGCAGGGGATGACTTCAAGAGCCAATTAGGTGCTACCATTCTACACAGAACTTTGGCTCAACTTTTCATAGATAGGGGTGTTAGGGTAAAATCAACATACCAACTGAACATAGGAGGAAACATGGACTTCTTGAACATGATAGAGGAGGCCAGACTAAAGACAAAGAGGAAGAGCAAGACGGAAGCTGTTACAACAATGTTCCCCTATGAGGTAAAGGCAAGAATTGGTCCAAGTGACTATGTCCCTCACTTAGGGGACGTAAAGATAGCTTACATACACATTCAGGGCGAACAGTTTGGAGGCTTTCCACTAACTATTGACGTGAAATTGAGCGTAATGGATTCTCCAAATGCTGCTGGTGTAGCTATAGATGTCATTAGGCTGGTAAAGCTAGCCATAGATAGGGGGCTTGCAGGGCCATTGCTTCCAATAAGTGCATACTTCTTCAAGCACCCACCAAAACAATATCCAGACACAATCGCTAAAGAGATGATTGAAGCCTTTATTAAGGGCAAAACATGAATCTCCTCCCTTTTTAATCATATTTCTGCTCCTTTATGAGGGAATTATGTTAGATATCTATTAGAGATTTCGTTCACATTTAGTTTTTGAATCATTTCGCAAAGTTTCAAAATGAATCAACCAACTTACTTTTAGATCCGTTTCATCATATTATGTCTTGAGCAATCATGAAAAGTTTAACTCAAATGAAGGATAAATCAGATCAAAAAGGCACAATGATTTTCGAATATGAAATTGAAGCTCCTGTAGAACAGATATTAGGCAAGAGTCCTCTTACGGAATTGTTTGATAGTCTGTCACACGAATTGGATTTAGATCTGATAGATGCCAGGATAAGAATTGAGAGAAAAGGCAACAAAATTACAGTGAAATCCTTGACTGTGAAGGGATTCGTTTAAATCCCTTTCAAGAGACCTTTGATGAACTCCTTTAGCATAACAACATCATTTAGATATACAAACTCGTTACGTCCGTGTATGTTGTTTTCCTTTCTCATAGCTCCAAGTGTTATGGTCGGTTTCCCTCTTTTTGAGAATATGTATCCATCATTACCTCCAAGCTCTCCACAAACTCTTTTATAGCCAAATAATCTCTCATATATGTTTAAAGCTTCCCTGACAAAGGGATGTTGTGGATCTGTCATCCAACCCTCGTTTATGGGTTCTATTATCTCTAGTCTTGCATCTAATCCAAGTCTCTGTCTGATGGCCTCGAACTCACTTTTTAATTCCAAGATCGCCTTGTATGGGTCCTCTCCAGGAACGATCCTCATGTCAAAACCAGCTTTAGCTTCTTTAGGGATGACGTTATGCTTTCCCCCTGCTTGCAATATCGTAAACGTGAATCTCCCCCATACTTTCGAAATAGGAGAGTCCGGAGGTGAATCTAACCCTGAAAAAGTCAAGGCTCTTTTCTCCGCAAATCTCATGAGGTTAGAACAAAGAGAAATCAATCCATTAACAGGGTTTGTTGCCCTATGTGGATATCCAGCATGTCCCTCCTTCCCCTCGACAACTATCCAACCATGTACAACCCCACTGGCACCAATGCCGACGTACTCTATGTCCGCATCAGCTACTAAAACCAGGTCTCCTGTGATTCCTGCCGAAACAACTTCTCTTATCCCAGTTCCACCTACCTCCTCGTCTCCAGTAATGATGAGCAAAGGGTTGTACTTCATCCTCTTGTCCTTGAGTTCTGCCATCGCCCAAATGGAGGCCACAATAGCCGACTTATCGTCTGCGGAACCTCTTCCATAGAGCCTTCCGTTAAGCTCAAAGGGCTGAAAAGGATCGATCTCTCTTCCATCTACAATCCAAGGACCCTCTGCGGGAACCACATCGTAATGGCTAACTATTGCTAGATCCTTTTCAGCTCCAACGTCCAGCCTAGCTACGACATTTGGCACTTTTTCTCCGACAATTTTAGTGTCAAGTCCCAGCCTTTTTAACTCATTTGCTATTAAAGAGGAAGCTTCTTCATAATTTAACTTCTTAACAGCATCCGTGTTTAACGAAACTAGCTTCTTGAGTAACCCAAAATAGTAATCTTTCATCAAAGGATCAGGGAATATATCACCTAAATTTCTTATGGAAACAGATGGCTGGTGAAGAAACTCTGTTTTCAAACTTAAAATAGAGAAGAAGCATCATAGCATTTTAATTCCTCCTGCTCTTCTCTGAAAATTGAATACCCCTTGTTGGAGAGTTCCGACCTTTTACTTTTTATATAACTAGTACCAGCCAATTGGCTCCTTAGAGGTAAACATGCCCACTGTCTCATGTCCGGTATGTGGAGCCGATTTCGAGATAAACGAGAAAGAGTTTGAGGACGAAGTAGTCTGCCCTGAGTGCGGAGCACTTCTCTACGTCCTAATTGAAGGTGGAGAACTAAGGAGCGTCGCAGAGATAGGGGAAGAAACCGAAGAGGAGGAATGGGAGGAAGAAGAGGAAGAAGAATGGGATGAGTGGGAAGAAGAGGAGTGGTAGGGAATCTGGCATTGGGTAGGCTTTACTAAACCCTTCCTCTTCTTTCTCTTTAGGGTAAGGAGTTACACATCAAAACACAAGTCCCTTCTTAGTTGTAATTCTAGTTTTTAGACAAAGTCACTAAAAATGCTCATACCTTAAGTTTTGGAATTCCTAAGGTAAAGTAGAGAAAGGGGATTGTTGTCGATAGGGTATCGTTTACTCTACTCCTATGTTGATTCATTCCGATTGACAAAAGTCGCTCATTATAGCAGGTTATTACGAGTTATCAGGTATCTACCTCCTCTAAGAACGGTAGTGGACATAGGGGCAGGATATGGCATTATCTCTGACCTAATTCACTTAGCAGTAGGGACTTTGTACTTGATTGAAAAGAACCCAGTTCTCTTAGAGAAAATAAGAAGTAAAACGCATGAGTTTGAGAATGTTGAGACTATTTTGGCCGATGCCCTCAACCTGCCATTCACCGATGATTTTGCGGATCTGGTTTATTTTCACGACTCATTTGACGAGATTTCTGACAAGGTCTTAGCCCTCCAAGAAGCAGAGAGGATAATTAAGCGGGGAGGGTACTTAGCCGTGTTAGATTGGGACAGAGGAAGGTTGACGACAAGGATAAAAGAGATACTACTCCGAAGGATGGGATTCCCTGTCAATTGTTGGAACCTGAAGGAAATAACATCTGTCATCAAGGGAACAGGGCTAAGGATAATGGTAGCGAGATCAAATATAGATGGTAGCATGACTATACTTGCTAAAAAAGAAAAATCATAACCAACGAATGACTACATGATTAGTTTGAGCGAAGCAGAAACGACAAGAAAAACTCCGTTATACGACTCCGTTGGCGAAGATGTGATTTGCAAAGTATGTGAGAGAAGATGTCGCATTTCACCTGGCCAAAAGGGCTTTTGCGGGACTAAAATGAACATAAATGGGGAGCTTTACACAGTCGTTTATGGAGACTTAAGCGCCATGGAGAGCAGACCAATAGAGATCAAACCCTTCTACCATTATTGGCCCGGTTCCTCCGCAATGACCATATCGACTTGGAGCTGTAACTTCCGCTGCCCTTGGTGTCAAAACTGGCATCTCTCTAGAAGATTACCGGATCCCTCGACAGCAACGTTCACACCTCCAGAATTCGTGATCGAGAGGGCAAAAAGGGCTAAGGACAAAGGAATTTGCGTGAGTTTCAATGAACCCACCCTGCTGTTCGAATACAGCTTGGATTTATTCAAACTTGCCAGAAAAGAAGGTATGTACTGTTGTTTTGTTTCTAACGGCTACATGACCGAAGAAGCTCTTAAAATGCTACATTCTGCTGGTATGGACGGCTTAAAGATAGATGTGAAGGGTGGGAAAGAAGCATACAGGAAAATCATTGGAGGCGCCGACTGGAGGATACCTTGGAGGAACGCAAAGCTTGCTTTGATGCTCGGAATTCATGTTGAAATAGTCTATCTAGTGGTTCCTGGTGTAAATGACTCGAAGGAAGATATAGCTTTGGCTGTGGATATGCATCTGAGAGAACTTGGATCTGAAGTCCCGATACACTTTACACGTTACTTTCCAGCTCACCTTTACACAAAACCACCCACTCCTATAAAGAAATTAGAATATGCTAGGAATACGGCAATTGAGGCTGGAATTAACTTTGTCTACATAGGAAACGTGCCAGGACATGAGGGTGAGAACACATATTGTCCAGACTGTGGCAAGCTCTTGATAAGAAGATTTGGGCCTAGAGTTGTAAGATCTAATTTGACAAACGAAATGACGTGCCCCGGATGTGGGAGGAAAATTCCCATTACGGGAGATCTAATGGCATGAGTGCATGGAAGAAAACTTTCATCAAATTCTTCTGTAAATCGTTAAATAGACCTAAAAGGAACGAATAATCAGATAATGAGGAAGAAATTCACCAAGAAAGTAAAGGCAAGGCTTCCTTGGCTGGAACACGTCTCAGAATCACCAGCAATAGGAGAGATAATTCCAATATCTCACGAAAATCTAAAGTTAAGGGCTGGAAAGAACCTCTGTCTTCTCTGTAGGGGCTCAAAACTCCTTTGTGGGAGACCCACATGCCCAATCCTTATGAAAGCCAAGGTGTTCTCGGAGAAACTCAACCTGCTAGAATCCGAGCATATTGAGGGAAGTTCCCCTCCAGCAGTTTTCGTAGGAAGGGTAGGTTATCCATATGTGAGAGCAGGTCCACTAATCCCTCAGGAGCTTGGTGATACATCCTTGTACGACAGACCAGAGGCTTGGTTTGGGATGAGTTTAGAATCCATCTTAGAGTTTAGGCTTGGATTGGTGAGAGGAACCTTCCCCGTTGACGTCAGAAGGCCTGAGAAAGCTGGACGTTTGATGGAAGGTACCCTTGAGATGGCTCTCTCTGAGATATCGGTTGACTCTGAAACTAAGTTCAAGAAAAAGCCAAAGAAAATATTCCTGCTAGACGATGAAATTCAGCCGATGGGCCCCCTAGCTCCCCTTGAAGACATGAAAATATACTCAATTCGATCTGATCCGAGGATGGAGAAGGCTTTCGAGGACACGGATTTGAAGGCCCAAACTGCCGTAGTTGAGCTATACAGAAACGGTGTAGAGGTAAGCAGAATACAGAGAGCCTTTAGTGTAGGTGCATTTGGACTTAAAACCCAAAGGAGACTTGTTCCTACCAGGTGGAGCATCACTGCAGTGGATGATATTCTTGGAGTGTGGCTTAGAGAAAGGTATGTGAAGGACAAGCCCTTCCTTGACGAGTATAGAGTCTATCTTTTGGAAGCATATGGTAACAAATGGGCATTAATTATGATTCCAGGACCCTGGAGGTATGAATCCATTGAAGCTTGGTATCCTGGTACTACTTGGAATCCCGACGGGGAGAGCATAGCGTTCATAGCCGACTATGAAGAGCACTGGGGAAGAAAAGGATATGCTTCTATGGGAGGATGTTATTATGCTGCTAGACTGGCAGTCTTGGAAAAACTTAATGAAGAGGGCCGGCAAGCAACTGTTTTAGTGCTAAGAGAAATACATAGAGACAGTCTTCTCCCACTAGGGGTGTGGCTTGTAAGAGAGAGCGTTAGGGCAGCTCTAAAAAGGAGACCTGAGAAATTCCAAGACTTAAAGGATGCTCTGAGGCTAGTAAGTTCATTTCTAAACATTCCCCTGAAGTACTGGAGAGGAATAAGTGTCACCTTAAGGGATATCTCGAGAAGACAGCATCTCGAACCCTATCTAAGTTAACTAGAGTTAATACATCCATTCAAGCTCATAGCCGTATTTTGATGCTATTTGGTTGAACATCTCTCTAATCTCGAAAAAGTAAGATAGATCAAACCTTATCTTGTTATAGAGCTTTATATAATCAGGAAGAGCTTTTTCTACAACTGGTTTAATGTATTTCCACAGTTGAGGCCTTATTCTCAGCAAATCCACCATGACTCTATCCGGATTTGCTTTCTTTATCTCTTTAAATAAGGTATCTAAGTGGCTATCTGTTAACCCAGGAAGTATTGGTGAGATAAAAGCATAAGTCATTATTCCTTTCTCAGACAATCTTTTCAAGGCTGCTAGCCTAGATTTAACGCTCGGAGCATAAGGTTCAAAATGAGACACCAGAGCTGAATTTAAACCACTAATTGAGAAACCTACTTCAACATCTTTTAGTCCTAATATGATGTCCAGATCTCGTATAACTAGTGGAGACTTTGTTAAGATTGAAATCGGAAACTCATATTCGGCAAGGACCTTGAGTATTTTCCTCGTCAGTTTATAGGAGCTTTCCTGTGGAAGATAAGGGTCCGTCACGCTACTTAAGAGTATCAACCCACCCTCTTTCTTCTTAAGCTCTTTCCTAAGTAGCTGAGCAGCATTAATTTTTGGCAAGACAAAGTAACCCCATTCATGGTTTCCAACTAATTTTTCCCAGAACCTGGACGTGTAAAGTCTTGCATAACAGTAAATACATCCATGAGAGCAGCCTACATAGGGATTTATGGTGTAATCGACTCCTATAATGCCGCTTTTGGATACAATAGATTTAGCGAAGATCTCTCTGACGTATACCCTTGCCAAAGATCCTTCCCCTTCTTCTTAACACGATGACCGAATATAGAAACCGTTCATTTGATCATACTTTGGCGTATAACTGCCTAAGATAAGGAACAGTTTCCCCTTATAATTACCAATCACTACCTATGAACACTCTTTTCTTACTAGATCAGCCTTTCAAGAAGATTACTGTATTACAGAAAGAATGAGGGAGAAAGGTCCTAGACCAAGAAGTATCGTAAGTAGGGCAGCTATCACAGCTACAAGTACTTCAGGATCTCCCTTCTTTTCTCTAATTTCTTCTGCTGGGCTCTTGAAGTAAAGATATCTGATCACTTGGGCGTAATATCCCACTGAGATCCCGCTGTTTAGCACACCAGCTAATGCTAACCATGGAGCAATGTCTGATGCAGAAAGGAAAAGGTACATGAACTTACTCCAAAATCCTAACAAGGGTGGAAAGCCCATTAAACTCAGAACTAAGATCGATAAAGAGCCTGAGATCACTGGCATTTTTCTTCCAAGTCCGCTCATACCCTCTAGGCTGAGATTAACCCCTCTTCTCATCAAGTAAGCCAAGGCTACAAAGATTCCGATCTTAGCCAGGACATAGGTTGTAAGATGGAGTGCTATACCTTGGAATGCCAACTCACTTTCTGGTCCTGCAATAGCTGAAAATCCGATCAAGATGTACCCTGCATGAGCAATGCTGCTATAGGCCATCATTCTTTGCACGTTCTTTTGAAGCAAAGCTACCAAGTTCCCAAAGGTCATTGTGGCCAGTGAAAACACAGCCAAAGTCGGTATCCATTTTGTACCAACCACTCCATATAGCGGAACTACAACCCTCAAAAGTCCCGCTATCCCAGCCATCTTAACGACACCAGCTATGTAAGATACCAAGATAGGATGAATTCCTCCATAAACATCCGGTAGCCATCCATGAAATGGAAAAACTCCAAGCTTGAATCCAAAAGAGGATACTAGAAGCATAGCTCCAAGAAAGATTATTTCCGCGTTCGCAGGGATGAGATCGAGGTTAAATGCAAATTGACTTGTACCCGTAATTCCTAAGACCAGCGCTAGCCCATATACTAGCAAAGAAGACGATGCAGCCCCCATAATTCCGTATTTAGCTGCTCCTTGCACCGAACTAAAGTCCTTCTTGATGCCTGCAAGGACGTAGGAGGCAACTGCAACCAATGCCCATGCTCCGAGCAAAACGGAAGCATCATTAACGAATAACATCACATTAATTCCAGCCAAGGCCAATATCATTAGAGAATAGGAGCTCAAGGCTGTTGGCCAATGAACCATCTCGGCGGACGATGCTATTGCGACTAGTAAGGCTCCAAAAGTGACAAGCATAGCTAGGTAGGCAGAGTATGTGTCTAGGCGTAGTAAATCGTTAAATGCATAGACCGATTCTGATGAATTTGACAGAGCCAATGTTAGGGAGGTTAGGAGAGCCAAGGTTGCCACTAGACAACAAATGCATATGTAAAAACCTAGTTTTCTTCTAGATTCTTTTCTATGATCAAAGAGAGGAATAACAAGTCCTGTAAAAGATAGCAGGATCAAGATCCCCTTGAACGTAGTAATAGGATCACCCATCCTTCACACCACCCATATCAGAAAGTATGCCACCATTCCCAGTCCCGCAAAGAACAGTATGAGATAGTGATTAACCTTGCCTGTTTGAAGCCCTCTTAGCTCGCTCCCGATTCCGGTTAGGAGCCTCACAAATCTCTTGTGATAGCTCTCATCAACAACGTCTGTCTCAATCCACCTGAATCCCAATATGCTAGCTAAGTTCGTGATTCCCGGAATGAATTTATGATAGAACCCGTCAATGATCAGGGTATCAAACCACTTGGACCCGAGCCTGCTAGCTAAGTTCGTGATTCCCGGAATGAATTTATGATAGAACCCGTCAATGATCAGGGTATCAAACCACTTGGACCCGAGCCTGGAAATCCCTGCAAACCCCCCAACTATCACCCTGTAATAAATTGAGTTAATGTACCACCTATCATAAAGCAACGACTGAAATGCTGAAAGGAGTTTAGATCTAGAGATTGCTGACGTAACGGCTTTTCCAGGTCTCGTAAGGTACAATAAAATACCAATTCCTATGCCTGAGAGAACCATCCCAAGAGACATGGCTAACAAGGTAGGATCAAGGTGTACCTCAAAATGAGTTGGTACCTCTTCAAGCGCAAGTATATGACCAGATACTGCCTCAAAGAACCTTGGTCCGATCATAGGCCAGAAGAGGCCTAGTAGAAGCGAGGCTATAGCTAGAATCATGTAAGTGTAAGCCATAACTGGATGGGCTTCGTGGACCTTGTGTTCCTCCTCTAGATGCTCTACATGATGAGATTTAGAGCCAAGGAAAGTTCTGGTTACTAATCTTGTTGAGTAAAAACCTGTCATTGCCGCGGTGATTATCCCTAGAGCGTATACTATTGTGAGCCCAGATTCTCTCGCAATCTCCACAACAAAATCTTTACTCCAGAATCCCATGAGAGGAGGTACTCCAGATAGGCTTAGAGCAGCTATTAACATAGAATAGAACGTAATCTTCATGTGACCTGAGAGCCCGCCCATGTCATCTATGTACTTCGAATGAACTGCGTGTATCACCGCACCTGCTCCAAGAAATAGAGCTGCCTTGAAGATCGCATGACTCATGAAATGAGTGAAACCAGCTAGCAATCCATTTGCGAACTCTTCAACTAAGCCAGAGCATCCCAACACCATTACCATGTAGCCCAACTGAGAAGCCGTAGAAAAAGCAAGTATGAGCTTTAATTCCCTGGCTACTAGGGCTTGTGTAGCCATGAAGAAGGCTGTGAAGCCCCCTATGGTTGCAATTATGGCGAAATATGTTTCTATGCTAGATGAAGCCATTGGCATAGAAGAGGCCAGTTCATGGGATGCTAGCTTAAATATAGGACCAAATCTAAGCAGGAAGTACACTCCAGCTTTTACCATCGTAGCAGCATGTATCAAAGCGCTTACTGAAGTTGGACCAGTCATTGCCGTGACAAGCCATTCATGAAATGGAAACTGGGCGCTTTTTGCCAGAGCTCCAAGAGAGAAAGCCAGCAAGAACGGCAATAACAATCCCTTGGAAGCTAGCCAACCGGCCCACTCTCCAGTATGTTCTGCAATCTCTGGGATGCTAAAAGTACCAGTTAGGGCATAAAGGACACCTATGCCAGCCAGAAAACCAACATCTCCTAGCCTAGTGAATGTTAGAGCTCTTAGACCGCTATGACTAGGTGGAAAATACATCGGAACTCCTAATGCGGTCCTTCCAGGATCTCCTACCCACCTTTCTTCCTCATCTGTGTACCAGTGACCTATAAGGGAGTATGAGGCAAGTCCCGTACCTTCCCATCCAAGAAACATCAAAAGGAGGTTGTCAGCTAATACCAGAAGAAGCATGCTTCCTACAAAGAAATCAAAGAAGAACCAATACCTAGTGAGACCGGGGTCTCCTTCCATGTACTTAAGGCTATAAACTCCGATCATAAAGCTTAGCCAAGCCACTACAAGGGCCATGAAAGCAGAGAGTGTATCGACGTAAATGCCAACGTTAACTCCAAGTTCCGATATCCAAGGGGCTGACCATGCTATTACGCCCTCGCTTGATGTCAATACCTCTCGAAGCAACAAGGTCATGCAGATGGCTGACATTCCAAGCCAAGAAGCCGCTAAGAAATCCCTAATCCTACCTAGTCTTGACAGAAGCAATGAAACTAAAGCTCCAGCGTAGGGTATCATCCAAGTTGCGACTGCCAAGGCTTGCGCTAATTCCATCGGAAATCACCACCTTATCCCAGAAGGGAACTCAGGAGCGAAACCAAGGGATCTATCAATATGCTTGGCCAGATGAATAGGAGCACTCCTGCAGCGGCTACAATAGCCATGGGGGCCAGAAGATTCCATCCTGCTTCTTTAGCCTTTAATGCCGCCTCTGAGGGCTGGCCAAAGAAGATTCTCTTCATAGTTAGGAAGGCGTATGCTGTTGAGAGACCTATACCTATGAGCAAAGCAATAAGCAATCCTATGAAAGCTATAGCGCTCTTGCTAAGGACGCTACCAGCAGCTCCACTAATAATGAGAACTTCACTCCACAAGCCGAGGGATGGCGGGATTCCAGTGATATGCATGAAGCCTATTAGGGCTAATGAGGCAGTAAGCGGCATTTTAGGAGCTATTCCACCCATTTTGCTTATACTTCTTAATCCATGCAATTGGACGATAAGTACACCTGCTGTTGTGAAGAGAAGGGCTTTACCAACGGCGTGTGCAGCA
>QMVZ01000027.1 GCA_003661365.1 Thermoproteota archaeon
AAGAGTATCTTTCGATTTTGGAGCTGGAGGAAAAGAGGGACTTCATAGCAGAGAAGCTTAGCAAGGGTCAGAGGAAGAAGGTCGCATTCATAAGGGCGATATTGCATGACCCACCTATCCTACTTTTAGATGAGCCAACTAGTGGAGTGGACGTAGTAAGTGCCAGAGACATAAGGAATATGATAAAAGATTACGCAAAGAAGGGAAACACCGTAGTTCTTGCTTCCCACAACATGCTTGAAGTTGAACAGCTGTGCGACTTGGTTTCGATCATGCACAAGGGAAGGATAATCCACACAGGATCCATAGAGGAGATCAAGAGGTTAGAGGGCGTTAAGGAGCTGGAGGAAGTCTTCGTGAGGCTTGTTAAGGCGGAGGTGGTCGAGTGATGTTCTGGAGGAGAAAGGGATCCTCAGGAAAGGTTAGGCTCACCAAGGGCTTGGGTCTAATAGGCTATGGGATAGACAACAAGATACTCCTCGTTGCCTGGAAGGAACTTACTGAGGCCTTAAGGGATAGAAGGACCATAATCAACGTGATACTGCTTCCAATGATCTTGATGCCCATATCTATGGCCCTTCCCCTCATGTTAATGGCTCCTGGAGGAGCTGTTCAACCCATAACCGTTGTTGTAGTGAAGGACGTGCCTTCAATAAGCCTCATAGAGGAAAAAGTACTTCCTACTGCAAACATAAATGCCACCATCCTCTACTCTGAGATAAACGCGACAAAATGGATCCTAGACAACAAGGCTGACCTTGTGGTTGTAATTCCTAAGGGATTTTACTCAAACCTAAGCTCAAGAGGATCTGCAGTTGCCTTCATCTACTACGACCCATTCAGCATGAAGTCTGAGATGGCGATGACTCAGCTTCAGCTTGCATTCAACGAGCTTTCAAGGGAAGAGATAGAGAAGAGACTAAAAGCCGTTAATCTAACCCTAGAGTTCGCAAGGCCTATTGAAATAGTTGGAAGAGAGGTTTCAAAGGTAGAGGCAACGCCTGCAGCCGTTATAGGAGCCATGATCCTCCCAATGATGGTTGGAGTTCTTGCGGTAACTGGGGCTGGAACATTTGCCCTCGACATGATAGCAGGTGAGAGGGAGAGAAAAACAATAGAGGCCCTTCTCACAGCACCAATAACGAAGTTGAAGCTTCTTGTAGGTAAATACGTAGCCATGCTCGTTCTTTCTCTACTAAGCGGGGCTTCAATGCTGATCTCTTTTCTTTTAGCCTCTCTCCTAATGGTCAACTACGCAATCGCTCCCTCCATTCCCTCAACGTTGCCTACTCAGGAGATCATGAATGTCTCATTTTCTTTAATGCCATCAGGGCTTAATCCAGCGATATTCTTACTTAGCCTTGCTTTTGCCATAGTTTTAGCTGGACTCACTGGAGATGCTCTTATAGTTGTAGGTTCCTCTTTTGCAAAGAGCTTCAAGGAAGCACAACAGTACACAGGGGTTGTAACTGCAGGGTTCATAATACCCCTGATATCTGTGATCTACCTCCCTCCCAGGCTCTTTTGGCCGTTTAGGCTTCTGCCCATAACTAGCATAGCCCTTCTAGTGAGGGATGTGATGGTGAATCCAGGCGACAAGGCGGCAATAATGACTTCTTCCTTAGCTTCGGTGCTATACCTCGTTTTATTCCTCGTGCTAAGTGCTAAACTCTTCGGCAGAGAGGCAGTCGTTTTCGACTAAAGAATTATTATGTTGCCATGCGATGCTCCTAAGAGATGTGTCCACTGAACTTGGTAATCGTCGGATCTGGCATAGGAGGGGTTGCTGCGGCTTGGGACGCAGTTAGGTTCATCCCAGATGTAAAAGTGAAGCTGATAGGGGATGAGGACATCTACGTAAGGCACAAGATAAGGTATGTGGCCCATGGACTAGACATTTCCCTAGACACAAGTCACCTGGAATCTAATGGGGTCGAGATAATAAGGGACAGAGCCGTAAAGATAGACAGAAACAAGAGATCCCTGCAAACTGAAAGATCTGGCGAGATACCCTATGATTACCTGATACTTGCAACAGGAGCAGAGCCATCTAAGCCAAAAGCTCCGGGGGCAGAGTTCACAAGGGGTTTTAGGAGGAAAGAGGACGTAGAATATTTAGCAAGGGAAAAGCCGCAGGAAGTGGCAATAATAGGAGCTAGCTACGTTGCACTACATGCAGCACAGACTTGCAAGGACCTAGGACTTCTCCCCTACGTAATAGTGAGGTCAAGGCTGATCAGGAAATCGCTGGAGCCAGAGCTTTCAGAAGAGCTTGAGAGAAGGCTTAAGGAAAGAGGAGTCGAGTTTGTCCACGGAAAACTTCAAAAAATTGAGGAAGACGGCCCCATAGTCGACGAAAGGAAGGTAAGGGCAGATCTTACAATATCCGCTATAGGAGTGAAGCCAAATTCAGAGCTAGCAAAGGATGCAGGGCTGGAGCTATGGTGGGATAACGTGAAAGTTGATCAACAAGGGAGGACTTCAGATCCAAGGATTTTTGCCATTGGAGACGTGAGTAACTGCTACGATCCCATAACCAAGAGGATCGATTACTTCGGTTTGGGGACCATAGCAACCATCATGGCTTACAACAGCATTAACGCAATAAAGGGATCAAAAGGAGCTTTGAGGACTCCAAGATATCAGAAAGACGTCTTTTTCAAGGATGTTTACGTCAAGTCAATAGGATTTACTTCTCCAGAAGCTGAAAAGGCTGGATTTACACCAAAAAGGAAGGAGATTAGGGGAGAAGAAGAAATCGCCTACTTAGTTTACGATGAACCAACTGGCAGGGTAATCGGCTACTCAGCCCTCTCTAAAGGAGATACGGGCTACAAGGACCTCCTTGTCTTGAAGGCAGTTCTAAGAGGAATGAAGGTCTCAGAAGTGTTGGAAGCAATTCAGAGCTGAACGTAGTCATCAAGGAAACCAACTTCCTTAGCCCTTCTTAGGGCTCCAGTTACCATCTCGTACACTCCCAGAAGGGTCTCTCCCCTATTTTCCAACTCCTTTATCTCATCTAAACTCATCCAACACCAATCATCGTGCTCCTCAGGAGTTAATACGGGCTCCCCCTCTGCCTTTGAAACGTAAAGCGGTATCACAAACTGAATTGCAGATCTCCTGTTCCCATATGTGTAGGAGTAGGTATCCACAGCGATCATGTTCTTCGGATCTATGTTAAACCCAGTCTCTTCTCTCAATTCCCTGCAAGCAGCGTTTCTAGGATTCTCTCCAAACCTCAGCCTTCCGCCGGGAAGCTCCCATTTTCCAGGATACCTCTTCTTAAAGCCCCTTCTCAGGACTAGGACCTTGCCCTGCCCATTTAGGATCACGACACAGGGCACAACCATAACCCTAGATCTAGTACGGCTTGCACGTCTATCCTTCATAGTAGAGAGCGCCTCTCCTCAGGGGGTTTAGCGTAGATAAGCTCTATAACCATCGGCCCGCCGCAGGCGGGACATGGATCATCCCACTTCTTACCAACATATTCCCCCTCCTTAAACTCCCTTTCAGACTGGAACTTGCAATTTAAACATCTAACAAGGGTTCTATACCTCCATTTAGGCCCTTTAATCCCTCTAATAGCCTTGATAACGTCCAAAGACATCTTTACAGCTATTCCCAACCCGGTTATCCCTGCAACTATCTTGAATAGGGAATCAACATTGCTAACATCTTCGTTCTTTGCTCCCTGCCAAATCATCCAGACTGAGAATATGACTAGAAAGCCTATCATTGAGAACCAAATAAAATACCAGCCTATGCTTATCTTTACTTCCTCTTCCTTCTTAGCTTGCAACCCCGGAGACCTCCAGCCTGTTCCCTATTCCAGCAGAGTTACCCACCCCAACGACTATGACGTAGTCGCCTTCAGAAGTCCTGCTGAGGATAGCTTCCTTGACCCTATTAACCACCTCGTTGGCCTTTTTCGCAATCTCCTTTGTCATAGCTGCTATTGCCTCAGCATAGTCCTCCTTAACGACTATGGCGTCCAGAGGAATCCCGTACTTTGTGGCTACCTCTTCGATTTTCCACCTTTCCACCCCTATTCCTCCTATGGCTGCTCCCACACCTTCCGCTATCTCACCCGTTCTCTCACCCTCAAGCTTCAGAGCAGCGTCTATCATCACTATCCTGTTGACATTTCCAGCTCTTGATTCTATAATCCTCTTAAGAGCCTCTCCCGGCTTCCCTACCTCTCCTCCAGGTCCCTTTGCTTTGAGCACCAGTACACGCCTGCCCTCTATGTTAAGTTCCGTCCCCACTACGTTCTCACCGAAGTCAATCAATTCGGAATTTCCAATCATCTTAAGAGCTACCAAAGGCCCAATTCCATCTCCCAATGGCAATCCCAGTTTGGAGGCTTCAACTGACATCCTCCAAGCTCTGGCCATTCTCATTATTTCTGGAAGTAGCATCTGTATTTGGGCAATGTATATCATATTCTGCGTCTTCTTACCGAGAACGAAGTAGTGCCTAACTATCCTAAATATGAAATCCAACGCTATTGTACTCTCTAAAAGATCTCTCAGGTTTCCAAGGGCAACTTTATCTGAAGAAGGCGCTACTTCCTTAATGAAGAAGTTAAGCCTGTCCTCCCTGTTTCTTACAATATGATCCAGCTTCACCATTGCACCAGCAGGATCCGTTATTTCAGGCTCTATCGTAAAGAAGCCTATAAAGCGATCAAGTGCCTTCTTAATCTTCTCCTTCTCCTTTCCATACTTAGAAGCTGTTTTAACGAACTCCCTTTCAGCTTCAAGCCTGAACCTGTTTAATTGATCGAGAGCCCTACCTATCTGGCCCATCCAAAACTGTACCTGTAATCTGCTTGCGTAGAAGTTCATAATAACCATAAATAACAGGAATACCATCCATGAAAACCAATCATCCCTGCTTTGTTGTAACATAGCGAGCATACTCATCACAGCTGAGAAATCAACCATCTTCCCTAAGCCACCTTAACAGGCTTTTAAATAACTCGGTCGATCTTCCTACATCAAAGAAAGCAAATTATGTCTTTATAAAATGTTTCATGAAGTTCCATAACCAGACATAAAGGCTCTCTTTAAATATTTACAAAAGGAAAGCCTAGATGTCTTAATTAGGGCTGGGAGGCTCCAAGTTTCCTGATATTTTGCTACAAAACTTTGGTTTTGAAATAGTGGTCGGAATTGTTCAAAGAGTTGCAAAGGAAAGAAGCTAAAAAGTGAAGACGGGCCCGGCGGGATTCGAACCCGCGACTTCCGGGTCTCTTCGTGATCTTCACACGTAAAAGCCCGGCGCTCTACCATGCTGAGCTACGGGCCCACCAACTTCTATGCTTAGGAGTACATAAATTTTGGCGTATTTGAGCTTTAAGCGATACGCTCAGTTGATTGTTATGTAAATCTTTTTTAATAATGAAATTATCCAAGCATGATTCAAACTATTGGGAGATTAAAATGCAGAGACGACGAGGTATAGGGGACAAGGAGATTAAAGTTTTAAGGATGTTGGTGGAGGACGGTAGAACAACTTATACTGGTATAGCGAAGAAATTGGGAATGAGTCCCGCAGGAGTGATGAAAAAAGTCCGAAAACTGGAAGAATTCGGAATAATCAAGGGATATACGGCTATCGTGGATCACGCCAAACTGAGGAAACCTTACAAATACGTAATTATGGTTAAAACAGAGCCTGGAAAACATCTTGAAGTTGCTAAATCTATACAGGAGAACCTGAAAGAGAGCGTTTTGGAGGTACACACGATAACTGGGCCATACGATGTCATAGTGAAGCTCTTGGCAGGAAACAGCGAGGAACTAAATGAGCTTCTGAAGAAACTCCACAGCATAGATGGCGTAAGGGAAACTAACACCTCTCTTATACTGGAGACCATAGAAGAAAGGCCCTCCGTGGTACCTGAGGACGTCAAACTCCCGATTCTAACGAAAGAGTCTAAGGAAGAGTAGTTTTTAACAAATTACAGGTAAACCCAGTTCCTTCCCAAAGGAGCAGCTTTTACACTTAATTTCATCTTCAAATAAGACGTAAAATCATATGAAAAACCGAAAACTGTGTAGACTTCCTTAGCTCTGGATCTCTTGACGATCTCCAACAAACCATCGAAGTCGGCATGAGAGCTAAGTGGAAAAGCTCTGTGAACCCTCTTGGGCTTCAAGATCAATGCCCAACCAGTTGCTATGGCTAACTTTCCCTCTAGCGGGACGCCGGAGCAAGGACCCTTTATAACAGCAACTTTTGGATCTTGGACCTCTTGTAATTTCTCGTACTTCAGTTTAAAGGCTGGTTGACACGCAGCACTCATCCTAGCTACATCTTCTGTAACTAAAACCCTGAGATTCGTTGTTTTATTGAGGAGAGCTATGACTTCTTGGG
Organism: Thermoproteota archaeon; assembly: GCA_003661365.1. Taxonomy (GTDB): domain Archaea; phylum Korarchaeota; class Korarchaeia; order Korarchaeales; family Korarchaeaceae; genus QMVU01. The sequence continues at coordinate 6,388 of QMVZ01000027.1, forward strand.
CCTTTCCCAAAGGGTAAACTGAGAAAACTGGTATTGAGCCCTCCGAAACAACCGAAAGGACCCACTCAACTATCTTCGCCCTGACAAGATCCTGGTCAGGGAATCGGAACTTTGGATTGCCGTAAGTTGACTCTATTATCAAAACATCAGCTTCTGGGACATCAGCGGGACCTTCAACAGCTAAACCTCCTCTTGGATTCACGTCTCCAGTGTATAAGACCCTAAGATCCCCCTTCTCAAGCAAGAACATGGCAGAGCCAGGCACATGGCCTGCAATGAAGGGAGTCACCCTAAGATTCCCAACTTCTAACTCTTTTCCGAAGCTTGAGATTGTTAAAAGCTCCTCTGGTGCCCTAAAGACGGATTTCAACGCATTTCCTGTAATTGGGGTGGTTATAAGCTCTGACTTCGGTTTTCTAACGTCTCTGGGGACGTGATCTGAATGAGCGTGGGTTATTAGGGCTGGTACTCCCTGAAGAGTCCTTTTTGGATCCATGATAAGGCTAGATCCATCCGAGACCTCTATTCCGTTGTTCCATCTAAGTTTCATGCTTGTGGTCATCCATATCTCAATCTTTTTATTCCTTCTGTTCCAGCACCAGCATGGGGAACGTCATGAGCAAGAGGAAGAGAAGAAGGGAATTTATGCCAATGTCCACAGCTGGTATCCTAACCTTTAGCCAGGAGAGTTCTGAAGGACTTATAGTGCCAAAGTGGTTTCCAGTAGCCCTAGCTGCATCCCTCGCCGTAGCAGTACTGGTACTTCATCTTGTTATGGCTTGAGGTGAGCCCTTGCTTATATCGGAAGCAGAGAAAATAATCAAGGATACTTACGAAAGGCGAGATAGAAGTAGAGGCGTCCCCTTAACCTTTCTCCACTTTGTTGAGGAGGTAGGAGAGCTTGCAAGATCCTTAAGAAGCAAGAACAAAGACGACATTGGCAGGGAGCTGGCAGACGTCTTTGCCTGGCTTCTAAGTGTCTCCTATCTCCTTGAAATAGATCTGGAAGCGGAATTCGTCAGATATTACGGGAAAGGCTGCCCAAAGTGCGGAAGTACTCCATGCAAATGTCCTCCTTTGGAGGGATAAGTCAGCATGCGATTTCTCAAATTTTCACTTAACGAAACTCTCCCGACAGCCATAAAGTTGGCATCAATGGTTAAGGAAAGCAACTTCTCTCCAGACATTATAGTGGCGATCAGCAGGGGAGGACTAATCTTAGGAAGGCTGTTAAGCGACCTTCTCAATGTTTCTGACCTAAGAACCATCAGGATTAGGAGATACAAGGGAGTGGGAGAAACAGAGGAACTGAGGATAGATATACCTGTGCTTGGAAGGCTTGACGGAAAAAACGTTCTAATCGTCGATGACGTGGCAGATATGGGAGATACTTTGCAAGCCGCCATTGAACACGTAAAGCAACAAGGAGCAAAGGAAGTTAAGAGTCTAACGATTCACTACAAACCTTGGTCCAAGGTAACGCCAGACTTTTTTATCCAAAAGACTGAAAGCTGGGTAGTGTACTGGTGGGAGTATGCCGAAACTGCAAGGTCACTTTACACCAAGCTATCTGGGGAAACTGACAAGGAAATGTTGCTTCGAAAGCTTGAAAAGGAAGCTGGCGTACCAAAGAAGGTGATAAGATGGCTGGGACTAGAGTGAGTACCCACGAAGTCTTTCAGAACGTCATGGAGATAGCTCAGAGAAGAGGGTTCTTTTGGCCAGCTGCTAGAGACTTATACTCCGAAGCACCAGCAGGATTCTGGATCTACGGACCTCTTGGAATTAAAATCAAGAATAAAATCGTCGAAGCTTGGAGAAACTGGATCCTAAAACCAGAGGGAGCATATGAGATAGAGACACCCTCTCTTCTTCCCCTAACGATATTTAGAGCCTCAGGTCACTTGGAACACTTCTTTGACAAGCTGGTTGAGTGCAATCAGTGCCATACAAGGTGGAGAGCAGATGAATTGCTGGAAGACAAGCTTAACTTGAGGGGACTTGAGGCAGTCTCAGAACAAGAACTGAAGAGGTTGCTAATCGAACACGAGGTAAGATGCCCTAGGTGCGGAGCCTTCAACTGGTCCGACGTTAAGAGGTTCAACTTGATGTTCCTTACCGCGGCGGGAGCAGAGACAGAAGAGCCGAACATGGGCCTTAGACCTGAAACAACCCAAGGAAGTGCGGTCGAGTTCAGGAGATGTTACATGGTGATGCGTGGAAAGCTGCCCTTCCTAATAGCTCAGCTAGGCCACGTGTTCAGAAACGAGATAAGCCCAAGAAGAGGTCTAATAAGGATGAGGGAATTTCAGCAACTGGAAGTACACGTCTTCTTCGATCCAGAGGACATGTCCCCATACAACAAGAAACTCGAACCCTATCTAGACTACAAGCTTAGGTTCCTGAAGTTAGATGATGCTAATACAGGGAAGATAAGGGAGATACCTGCAAGGGAAGCACTTGAAAGCGGGTACACGATAAACGAGCTCATCACATATTGGTTAGTTTTGTATCAGAGGTTCTTCAACGAGATACTTGGGTTCCCCTTGAATAGACTTAGATACAGGGAACTTGGACCCGATGAGAGGGCACATTATGCTTCAGCTCACTGGGATCTAGAAGTTTATTCTGAAGAAATAGGTTGGGTAGAATTGGTAAACAATGCTTACAGAACTGACTACGATCTGAAAGGGCATTCCAGGGAAAGTGGCGTTGATCTGGCAGTTCAAACGGATGGAAAGAAGGTTCTTCCCCACTTATACGAGCCGTCGATTGGTCTGGATAGGACTATCTTCTTTGAACTTCTCCTTTCGTACCGTAAGGATGAGAGGGTTTGGATGCAACTCCCTAGAAATGTAGCGCCCTTTGATGCAGCCGTCTTCCCCCTTTTGTCTAAGGAGGAGCTCATAAACAAGGCCAAAGAAGTAGAAAGGATCCTATCGAGAGATTTTGATGTTTTCTACGATGATAAAGGATCCATAGGAAGAAGATACAGGAGAATGGATGAGATAGGAACTCCCGCATGCATTACAATAGACTATCAAACATTAGAAGATGAAACTGTGACGTTAAGGGACAGAGATTCGATGCTACAGGTGAGGGTTGAGATAGAAAAGCTCCCTAAGATCTTATCAGAGTTCCTCTCAGGAGCAAAGCTAGAGGGGCTTGGAGAGCCCATAAATCAGTGATTTTGGCAGGGAAATACGATGAAAAACATAATTATCACTCATAAGGACGTAGACGGGATTGCCAGCGGAGCCATAGTCTTAAGGACAATTGGAGATGCGAGGATCAGGTTTGCAAGCCCAAGATCTATAGCAAATGTGCTTTCCCGCATTCCTGAGGGAAATGGCGAGATTTACATATTAGACATAGCCGTAAACTCCTCTACCCTTCATGAAATCGCAAAGGAGCTATGTAGACTCAAGGAAGGTGGTAGAAGAATAATATGGGTTGATCACCACCCTTGGCCGAAGGAAGCCATTGAGCTCCTTAGTAAGTACGTGGATAAACTGATCGTCAAACCAAGCCCAAGCGCAGCTAGTCTAGTTAAGGAGATCTTTGCAGAAGATGACCTAGTTTGCGAGATGATAGCTCAGATAGGAGATGATGCTGACACAGGCAGGTACGAAATGGAGCTGTCAAACGAGTACTATTGGGCTGGTAGGGATCCTGGAAGACGCGTTTACCTTCTTAAGACTTTGGCTGAGGGCAACTTTGAGGACGAAAAGGTCAAGAGATGGGCTGAAGAACAAAGGGAGAAGGATCGAAAGCTTTTGGATAAGATGATAAGCGAGGCTATTGAGATAAGGTTCACGAAATCTGGGAAGAAGTACGCTCTCATAGACCTGAGGCCGAAGGGAGGACCGGGCACAGCGATTGCAAGAGAACTTGCAAAAAGGGAAGGGATAGACTTTTCCCTCGTTCTCTACTCATGCGACGGTGGCTTTGGCTTGTACAGGGGTAAAGGAGATGTGAGGTTGAAGGAGATATGCGAGTCCTACAAGGGAGGAGGGCACGAGTACGCTTGTGGAGGAAGGCTTAGGTTTAACTTCATTGAAAGGATCCTTTGTTCCATCTTCGGAAGGAGATACAGGCCCAGGAAAGTGAAGGATCTGATAAGAAAGGTAGAAGAAAAGGTCTAATATAATGTACCTCAAAAGTACTGCTCAAGATCAGCCCTCTTTGCAAGTTTAACAAGGACTATCTCCCTCCAGAGCGGGAAGGAGACGTTCAATATCTCGATGTTCCACAGGACCGCTTTCTTATTTCCGTTGTGGGCATGTGCATGAATCACTAGATCTGGTCTCGTGACCTCAATCACCTTCTCATAACCTCTATGCCCAAGTTGTGGCCATATACTCCTGTACTCCCCATACAAGGTTTTGAAGGTGGGTGCGTAGTGCATGAGCAGAATCCTCAGGTCTGTATCGAGTTCCCTTAACAGTCTTTCCACCTTTCCTATCCTTGCCTCGTAAACTTCCTTTATACCGGGGATGTTCCTCTCTTGCCAGGTTGTGGGTTGCTCCAAACTGCCCTTAGTACCCACGATTCCTAGGCTTAACCCTTTGATCTCAAGCTTAACTGACTCGTCGTCCAAAAAGATTATGACGTCACCAAGTTCCTCTCTGAGCTTATCATGGATCTCCTCATACTCCTCATTTCCGAATACGGCGACTATCCTGTGGGTTTCAAGCTGAGAAATGGCTTCGATTGTCGGGGAATACCACTTCACATTTCCCTTATTGATAAGATCTCCAGCCAACAAGACAACATCTGGTCTAACTTTTACCCGCTTTATCGCTTCTTTTAGGGCTTCGAGGTGCTTAGGCGAGTGAATATCTGCAGTCGAAGCTATGGTAAGGCTCTTACTTGAAGATATATCCTTCAACTTCCTGACTAGGAATGTCGGTATAAGAAAACTTAAAAGGGGATTCATGCCCTCTGCTCATCATTGATGAGCCTTGCCCAACATAGTCTGTCCATCCTGCAATGAGTTAATCTATATGGAAGAGGATGATTATGACGGGGAGATGACCTGCCCAGAGTGCGGCGCACTCCTCTACGTCGTAATAACAGGGCATCTTGTTGAAAGAGTGGAGTTGTTGGGCGAGGGATTTGAAGGAGAAGAATGGGAAGAAGACTTAGAAACTTGGACGGAAAAAGAAGAGGAGTGGTGAGAGCTTAAGCTCTCAAACGTTCTTTGCTCTCTTCAAGATAATTTCCCAGTTTTCGTCAACGAGTTCCTGGAATTTCTCAACCATCCACTTGTTCTCTGGAAGCATCATGTGCCTGAACCTTCCTTGAAGCTTTAGGTACTCTTCAACGGGCTTTTTCCTATCTGGGTTCTTTGCAATGGTGAGGCTAGGTCCTGTTAAGTACCATTCTGAGTTTATCACCTCATATAGCGGGAAGAAGCAGGTTTCGACAGCTAGCTTGGAAAGCTTGATGGTGTCCTTAGTATCCGTCCTCCATCCCCTTGGACAGACTCCATAGGCGTGAATAAATGCTGGACCCTCCGTTTCAAAGCCCTTGCGGAACTTCTTAAGGGCATCTACCCAATAAGCTGGAGAAACTGTGGCTGCGTAGGGAATCCTGTGTGCCACAACTATGTCAACAATGGGCTTCTTCGTCAGGGGCTTCCCCTTTATCTTCTTCCCTACAGGCGTTGTGGTCGTCCATGCTCCAAAGGGAGTGCCACCGCTCCTCTGAATGCCTGTGTTCATGTAGGCCTCGTTGTCATATAAGACGTACATGAAGTTGTGCCACCTCTCCAAAGCTCCAGAAAGAGCTTGGAGACCTATGTCATAGGTACCACCGTCTCCAGCCAGGGCTACGACATCGTAATCAACGCTAATATCCTTATCTCCTGAAAACCTGCCAGCTCTCTGCAGCTTGTTCCTGCCTGCATCAATTCCCGCAGCTACTGCAGCAGCGTTCTCAAATGCAACATGTATCCAAGGTGTTCTCCAAGCGGTGTACGGGAATATGGTCGTCACTACTTCCATGCATCCCGTTGCATTTGCGATCACAATTGGCTTTCTTCTGGCCATCATGATCTGTCTCAAAATGATGGCGCAGCCGCAACCCGCGCAGGCCCTATGACCTTGTAGGATTCCGGGATCTTCCTTCATGAACTTCGGAAGCTGTTTAATGTTAGGAACAAATCCCTTCGCCATTTGCTTCACCTCACCCCTCTAATCCTGAAAACAGGCTCTGGTCCCTTTACCTTGGCCTCCAGAACCTCTTCGAATATCTTCTTCAGAAGTTTTTGAGGCATGTCCCTTCCTCCAAGCCCATAGACAAAGTCGATCATCATTGGAGCGTCCTTTGCCCCGTAGAGAGCAGCACATAAGTCAGAATACACTTGACCAAAGTGACCGAAGCTTATTCCTCTGTCCAATACGCCGACGGCATCAAATTCCGAAAGAACCTTCCTTAGAAGTTCTCTTGGGAACGGCCTGAACACCCTAATCCTGATTGATCCTACTTTCTTGCCCTCTCCTCTAAGTTCATCAACTACCGCTTTAGCGGTTCCCATAGTAGAACCCAATCCCACGACCACTACATCAGCATCGTCCGTTTTGTAAGGCTCGATAAACCCATTGCCATACGATCTACCGCTTATTTCGGCGTATTCCTTGTGAACTCGCTCTATTACCTTGTAGGCTCTCTCCATAGCCTCTATCTGTTGTCTCTTATGTTCAAAGTAGTAATCGAATAGATCTAAGGGACCAAAGGTAAGTGGATACTTGGGATTCAGCATTAAGGGCACTTCCTTGTCCCCAAAGATCTCAGGAACCTTTATCCTCTGAACCTTCCTTGTCCCCAAAAACTCATGAACAACCTCTTCTGGAAGCAGTGAGACGTTTTGAAGTGTGTGACTTATGAGAAAGCCGTCCAACGTAACCATTGTTGGAAGTAGAACCTCTGGATCCTCAGAGATCTTAAATGCTTGTATCGTAGAGTCATATGCCTCTTGCGCATCTTCGCAATAAATCTGAATCCATCCAGCATCTCTAGCTCCCATCGAATCGTTGTGATCGCAGTGTATGTTAATTGGACCTGAAGGAGCTCTGTTGACGACCGCCATAACTACGGGCATCCGTAGAGAAGCTGTGATGTATAAGATCTCAAACATCAACTGAAGTCCGTTGGCTGCTGTGGCAGTGAAGGCCCTTGCACCAGCAGCGGCCGCTCCCACACATGCACTTAAGGCGCTGTGCTCGCTTTCGACCTTGATGAACTCCAGATCGACTTCTCCCTCATGGACAAAATCCGATATCCTCTCAACAATGATCGTCTGAGGAGTTATTGGATAGGCGGAGACTACATCGACGTCACTCTGCTTAACAGCCCACGCAACGGCTTCATCTCCATTAAGGGCCATCATCCTTTGCTTAACAACCTTCTGCATTTTACCTCACCATCTCAATCGCATTCACAGGGCACTCCTCTGCGCATATGCCACATCCCTTGCAATAGTCATAATTGGGCTCTGGGACACTATCTCCATCCCACTCGATGGCTGAATCCGGGCAGAAAACCCAACAATTACCGCACTTTATGCACTTTTCTCCATCAATTACAGGTCTGAAAACCTTCCAGTCTCCAGTGTGATATTCCGTCGACTTTAGGAACGGAATACCAGCTATAGGTATCTCCCGCCAACCTCTCTTACTCATCCAGTCTTCACCTCCTTTAGGGCCCTTTCTATTGCTCTTATGTTCTTTTCACCGATCTCTCCTGGCCACCTCTCCCTTACTAC
>QMVZ01000028.1 GCA_003661365.1 Thermoproteota archaeon
AAGTTATTCCCCCATGGCTTCCCTTAAGCTTTTGAGGCCCCAACTCATAGCCTCTAGCGGCGAAAACCAATAGATCTCCCGTTCTCGGGCTTGAAAGGCCAAATTCCTCAGATTCCCTTGCATCTAAGACCAGTTCAAGCCTTGGGTCGGATCTCAGGATCCTCTTAGCCTCCTCCCTTTTTTCTTTGCTGCTGATGTAGATGTGGGCGAACCTATGAGAAGGACATATCAGGAATTCTGTTGGACCCAAGTCTTTCAGCAAAGCCTTCAGATCAAGGTTCTCCCTCACCTCAGTTAGTCCGTGATCAGACAGGATCACCAACAGGTGATCCGCATAGTTATTCCGAAGCGCGTCGCCTAGCCCCCCAATAAGCTCGTCGACCTTCTCCATAGCCCTAATTGCCTCTCTGCTTTCTGGACCGAATCTCTCGCTTATTGCATCCATTCCAGGAAGGTTCATGGCTAAAAATGTCGGTCTTTGTTTGACTATTATGTCAATTGCCTTCTCTATTGCGTACTCATCCTGCTTCCAGACGCCAGAGGACTGTACCTCCTCCTTCGTAACGACTATGTCTGCTCCTTTCGTTACAGGTTCTCCAACCGCTGCCTTGACCCCTTCAACCATCTCAAACAGAGTCCTCGATAGGAGAAGGGAGTTGACGTCGTACTCATCCAAGTCAATGATCTTGTCCAGCTCCCTGTCGTAGAAGGTGTTTCCTACAATTCCGTGGGCATGAGGCTTAACTCCAGTGAGGATGGAGCTGTGAGCTGCATAGGTGACCGTAGGATATATTGACTTGCAGGAGAGGCTGTAAGATCCCCTTTCAATGAGACCATCGATGAATGGTGTTTTCGCCTTTGTCAGACACTTAACAGTGCATCCGTCTATTATTACAACTACCGCAGCGTATGTGTGATTTGGAGGGCTCAACAAGCTTAACTCAGATTCTCCACTTAAAGTTTTTACGAAAAAGCAGAAACGAAACCTCTATCCTAGTTCATCTCTGAGAACCGTTTTTGCCCAAACTACTTCTAAGGCTAACATCCTTCTTTTCAAAAATGTCATATATTTCTAGGAGATAGGAGGTATTACCTGAACCTTCAGTGAACTTAGCCTCTCAACAGGCTCTCCTCTACTTTCTCGAGTACTACTCAAACAAGAAATAAAGGCTTTCGATGTTTAGAAAAATAGAATTTCTTCTTTTTATCAAATTCATTAGTCTTAGCTTAGATTTAGTTAAAAAGAGACAGATACGAAGTCACAACATAATTTCGAAATGAATGTTACGAATTCGACTTTTTACGTATTCTTTTAATATAGAAGCAATTCTATTTTAAGAATGAGTTTTAAGTGTGGGATAGGCAAAGTCCTTCAAAGGATCCTGGGGATCCTGTTAGCTTATCTGACGTTTTTCGAAGCTTGTTTGAGTGGTGGAGAGAGTTAGGAAATGTAATGGTATGCGAATTTGTGTTTAGGTGGTTTTTTTGGGAAGGTGGTGAGATGAATGATGTAGGCTTGGTTAAGGTTAGGGGAAGGAGAAAGAAGGTAAAGGAGAAGAAGGAAAGCTCGAAGAAGGTAAGGTCGATTTTGAAGATATTTCTGATGACAGACTCTCAAAAAAGTCCTTGTATTAAGCTTATCAAAATAAAACCCCAGAAAAAGGCTTTTGCAATGTAAATCGCTCTATTTTCTCTTTTAGGTCGAACAGATTCAAAAAAGAGCCTAAGTCCAACTTAACACGTTTTCCTGAAACATCTCATAGAAATCTTTGCTGAACATAGGATCCTTGGTATCGCAGAAGCTCAGTAAAAGTTTTTTACTGTCAAAAGTAGGAACTTCGCTATTCATAAGGCGTTTCGACTTCCTGTTTAAGGGAAGTAGGAGACGTAAGGGGACCTAAGAATGGAGCACCTTGTGCGTTCTGGCTATGCAGAGCTGCTAGCTCTTTTTTCAATCTGTAAGATTTTGAGGACTTTCCCGAAAAGACTTGGAAACTACGATCTAAGAAAAGAATTTTCATGGCTGCCTCTAGACCCTTCTCATCACGGTTTAAGAGCAACTTTAGCACCCTATCTCCTCACTATCGCATCCAACGTCGCTCGTATGGTTTGGGTGATGGTATGTTAGAGAACGTGAAAGGATTGAGAATAAGGGACTTCCTACTAGGCTTGGCCATTACATTCATCTTGTTAGGAACAGGCGGCTTCTGGGATCTGGCGGTAGTCAAGCAGAATTGGGACAGGTATCCTCTTCCCTTTGAAACCATTGTATTGCCGAGATCACAGGCAGGAGACCTATTCTTCACGCTCATCGTGCTAGGCATGTTTATTTTGCTTTTAATAGGGAACGAAAGTGGCGGAAGCTTTGAACACTCTCAAAATCCTGCTTAAGTATGCATTCCTGCCTTTGTTATGCCTATTTTAACCTCCAGTGAGCACTTGAAAGTATCTTAAAAAAGAGTTTGCCGCGCATTCGATCGTCAGCGAATGTTCAACCTGGAATCGTGGCATTAAACCACATCTGAAGCCAACAAATCCTCTTTTCTCCACCAGCATACCAGCCAAATGAGAAGTCCCCGTTCTCCTGATTGTAGATCCATAACTCGAAGATCATCCGAAAGTTTCTCCCTTCCTCAGCTCCTATCTCAGCAAAACCGACGGATTTGTTATTGATTACTAGGGAGATGTACACGTTGTTGTCCTCCACCCTATAGTCTGAGATCTCCCAGAAAAACGGGAACTCCCAGGTTTCATTGTCAGAGAGGAAGCTTCTGAACTCGTAGATTACTGGAGCGTCTGCAGGGGTGCCTGTGGTCTCATTTGGAGGGATCGTATGAGCGTTGCCTAGCTTAACCTTCACTAGAACGTATTGGACGGATCCCATAAAGTTCGTAACCCCCAAGTACCATTTCACTGGTGTCGAGAGTGGGATTTCGCCCGTTTCTCCCGGGTAATAGTCTGATATCATCTTCTCCTTGCCGAGGATGTAGAACTGAAAGAACTGCTCCTTAGGCCTTGGTGTCATCCAAAGGTAGGCTATAGTTGAAAATATCATCAAAGCCGATATGAAAATGGAGACAAGTCTCCATCCCTCCTCAGTCATGAACCCCTCTCCTCCCTCTTCTTAGCAACCATCGACAGGATCCTCTCAATCTCCCTCCTGTGCCACCACTTGTAGGCGTAATTTAGGCCGAAAGCAGTGATGACGGCTGCTATTGGAACAGCAAAGATTAGAAAGACCTTAACCTTAAGTAGGCGAGAGGAAGCACGTGTCTCAAGCTCTTTCGCCCTAAATATAACGTCCTCAGAAAGCTCAATCACCCTCGAAATACTTTCTACCTCTCCTTCTCCTTTCTTTACCTTTTCCAGGAGGAAAAGAGCCTCATTCAACTTGAAAACGAGTTCAGCTAAATCCTCTTTTCTTGCACCAGCCTTTTCCGCCTGTTTAACTGCTATGAAAGCTTCTATGAGCTTTTCCTCTGCCTGTTTGACCTCACTTCCTTGAGGATAAGCGAGGTAAAGACTAACTCCTTGGATGCTCAGAAGCAGAAGTAAGCCAAGGACGAGTGCGCAAGTGCTCAAACGTCTATCCATCAAACCTACCCCAATTCCTTCGAAATCCTCTTCCCAGCGGTCACTCGGAATTCATTCATTTTGAAAAACATTTAAACTACTTGCTAGGTAGAAGAAGTTGTGGCCTCCAAGAAAGACAGTAAGAAGAGAATTAAGGCACTGAAGAGGCTGGTTGAATCGATTATAGCAAGAGAGGGATCGATCAGGGTCATCGAACTCATGGAAAGGGTGAGATCTAGGTATAAAGCCGAGGTCGAAGACATAGTCGAGGTCATCAAGTCCTTGGAGGCCGAGGGGAAAATAGATCTATGCCCTCCCCCGATAAACGTCTCATCCTACTTTCAGTACCTCCGATTGGGTTCTGAGAACGGTTGGTTTTATCTGCTCACAGGGATGGTTCTCGGAACCCTGCTCTCGATTTACATGTTGCCAGATTTCCTGCCTTGGGTCTTGATCAGGTGGATCCTAGGATTTGTATTCGTCCTCTATCTGCCAGGTTTTGTAATAGTAGAGGCTCTATTCCCGGAAAGAAAGGAACTCAGCGGCATAGAAAGGCTGGCTTTGAGCTTGGGACTTAGTTTAGCTATAGTTCCACTGCTGGGCTTAGTGCTTAACTACACCCCTTGGGGGATCAGGCTCACCCCCGTAACCATTACGCTTTCCCTAACTACGCTCATAATCGGTCTTGTAGCCACTTATAGGAAGTATAAAGTAGCTCTTATGAGGACGGTATAACATCTCGTTGAAGGTATGCCTCCCAGCCCATACATCCGCTGAAAAAGAATATTATTTTACAGTTCTTTCTTGATTGCGGGCATGCTCAAACAGAACAGGATTCTCGCTATTCCTGTGCTGATCCTGCTAGTCTTTCAAAATTCCGCCGTAGTGATCCTAGGCAATACGTCAGAAGACGCACTAAACAGCATCCTAAAGGTTGCAGACTGGTTAGTTGCCAACCAAAACCTTGATGGGACCTTCAACTTGGAAATGAGCCACATGCACAGCGAGTACCAAGATGCCATGATATTAGGTTGTGCTGCAATAGTCCTGCTCGAAACTTATCAGATCACAGAGGACTACAAATACTTGAAAGCAGCGAACCTGACGCTGACTCTGCTTGCAAACTGGCAGGAGATAGACGGTGATTGGTCCTCGCACTCTCGATATGCTGCTGGAGGGGTTTATTACCCCATCATGGCCTTCGCCAAGTTTCAGATCTACACTGGCAGCGATTTCTTCATGGACAACATGATAAGGGCGGCCGAAAGCCTGATAAAGCTGGCAGAGGAGAAATCTGTTCGTTACTATTACGTATTTGAGATGGGAGAGAGGAGCTATGCCCTCCTTCTCGTTTGGAAAGCAACCAACATATCTCGTTACAAGAAGATAGCGAACAAATGGGTGCGCTTCCTTGTAGAAGAAGCCTTTGACCATAAGGCTGGATCTTGGAACACACGAATAGATGGGAAGGGTCCCCAAGGTATGTGGGACGTTGTTCTCCCCACCCTTCCGCTTCTTGTCTCTAACTACGTCACGCTGAGAGAATTAGCAAACCTCTCCTTCTATTGGGCTCTTGAGAACTTAAGCTCCTTTGAGCCAGGGGCATATGTTCCAGCATCACCTAGAGGTGAGATGGTACTTTCAAACGATGTGTACAGGGATCAGACGAATGCGTACCCCCACTTCGTAGCGGAGTTCCTCATTCTGGCAACCGTTCTGGGAAGGGATGCAGAGGCAAGGGAAGCTGTGGAATGGCTTATTTCCATGCAAGCCCCTGACGGAGGCTTCTACTTCAGAAAAAACCCCGATGGAAGTATAGACAAAAGAGAGTATGTCTGGGACTCATTTTGGGCATTCTTTGGACTGCACACCTATTTACAAAGGAAGATGCCAGAAGAATTAGGCTCATTGATTTCAGAGATGGAATCTCAAATCCAAACAGCCGAGGCGCAAGGGATCAATACATCAATACCAAGAAAATACCTGATGTTAGCTCAAGAGAGCCTAAACTCAGAGAAATACCTTAAAGCCATGAATTGCCTTCAAAAAGCCAATAGAACATTGAAGGACTCATCTGAGGCATTTGATACAATAAACGAGGTCAAATCCCTCATATCATCAATTAAGGAGAAGGGAGCTAATGTTTCAGCGGCTGAATTGAAACTAGGAGAAGCTATAAATGCTTACAACAAGGGAGATTATGATGCATGCAAGGAATTAGCTCTAAATGCCGAAAATCTCGCAAATTTAAGCCTCTTGGAGCTGAAATTAGAGGCTTTCAGAGTTCTAGAAGATGTAAGGGCATTCCTGAATGAAACAGCATCTACTGGCTTGAACCTAACAGAGGCTGAGATCCTGTTCTCTGAAGCCCTCAAGCTATACTCCGAGGGGAACTATACAGGAGCAATAGAACTAGCTAAATCAGCTCGACAGATGGCAATCGAGGCTTTAAGCCTAACAGAAGCTAAGAAGACTAGGTTCCTCGCTGTAGGGATAATAGTCTCGGCTATTGTATCTATTCTCAGCATCGTAATCTGGAGAAGGCATGAAGCAAAGAGAAAAGAGCTGGAAATGAAGGAATTCATAGAGGAGTTCGGTGATGTATTGGAAAAGTACGTGATACTCCTAGAAAAGGAAGAGAGTGAAGATAAAATGAATGGATAAGAAAGCTACACCCAACAGGATTCAAACTATTTAACGGATTTTAGAAGAACTCTCTTGCTATGTAGACCCTGACGAGGGAGATCCCAGAAAGGAAGATAATCCCTCCAATTAGGGTAGTAAGTAGAGAGCTTATTATGTAGCCCTCCTCCAAGAGGAAGACGGTTCTGAAGAAGAAGTAAATGCCCAGCGCTATTAACACTAAACCAAGCGCCAAGACCCATTTCATGCTGCTTCCTTTCTCCCTTGACATGATCACCACCTCAGCAAAAGGTCAATCCTCCTTATCAAACCTTCTACAAATGATTTAAGCATGAGATCCACTTTGGACTCAAGGAGGCTAAGTGTCTGATCTATTCGCGTCTTCTCAGGTTTTCCATAGACTAAACCGCTAGTCAGGTGCTCTGGAAGAGCTGTTGGCCAGATAATGCCAAGAAAAAGAAGCAAAAATGCGAGCACAATCAAAGGCAAGAAAAACCTCCATGGTATCAAGGATCCCACTTTCCTCATCCTTAAAGACCAATAAACTTCCTTAATTCGCCATTTTTCAGATAACGCTGAATTTTCCGAGACCAGAGAGAAGACTAAGTTTTTGTATAAATTCTCTTCTTCTCTCATGATTTTCCTCCAATCAGCTCTTAACAATATGTTCGAGAAAGTTAAAGATAGGATAGACGTTATAATGAAAAACAAAGGCAAGAAATATAGCAAAAACCTTCCTCTAGGTAAGTGTCTCAAAAATCCAGATTCGGCAATTAAGGGGTGTTCTAACCACCTACTTAACGCGAATATAATCGATAAGGAGAAAAACGCCGCAATAAGAATGGAAAGGAGTTTAAGGACCCTAGGCTGGGTTTTCCCTTTCATAATCCCCTCCTTGAGAGAAACCCTTTCAAGCTGCAACAGACCTTCCGCTTCCGGAATTTCCCTCTTTAAGAATTCTACCTCTTCATTACTTTCCTCTTGCACAAAAATCACCCCTTGGGTTTGGCCTTCGTTAGATGGTACTCCGTAAGGACGATCGGGAAGAAATCGGCGGGACCTACCTCGATCACTCTAACTCCTAGCTCTTGAAGCTTTCCAATGATTTCAGACCTTATTTTTCTATCCTCTTCCATGATATCCATTCCAACCACAAGCTGGAAAACATCTCCCTCTCCCAAGATCTTTTGGGGCTCGAGGAACAGGGGTGTGTATGGGGAGATTACGGTGACATCATAGCCAGCAGAGATGGCTCTTTCAACTGCGTCATAAATCCTCTTTTCCTTAAAGTCCTCTAGATCTGTTATCAGGAAAAGGCTCAACGGGGGTCTTATCCTCTTCTCAATGAATTTGACCGACTTAAGGAAGTCTGGTGTGCCACGTGCCTGTATCAATGAGGTTAGCTCCAAAATAGAGTAGAACTGGTCGGTCCCAGGAGAAGGAGGCAAATATCTTTTCGTACCAATTAAGGAAGCAACTCCAGATGCTGATGGTATGAGCAGACCAACCTCATCCCCCCTCTTTATCGCCTCCCTTGCCAGTATGACCACAGCCTGCTTAAGATAATCGATCTTCCTAGTCTTCCATCCTTCGGACATGCTCTTACCACAGTCCACGAGCAAGAGGTAGGAAGAGCTTGTTTGAGATTCAAACTCCTTAACGATGAGCTTACCAGTCCTAGCAGTTGCCTTCCAATCCACATACCGCAGATCATCACCTGGAACGTATTCCCTGCTTGAGGCGTATTCGGTGCTGATGCCAACCGATTTTGATGTGTGCTCGCCGATGGACTTGAAGTCCCTGGGCGAGCTGTACTCTATCACCGATTCCTCTACTTCCCTAACAGGAGGAAGCACAAGTATCCTATCCAGCTCCTTGAAAACCTTGATCGACCTGAACAGACCGAGAAAATCCTGAATTGAAACGATGGCAGGACCAATGTGCGCAACCCCTTCTTCCATCGTCCTCAAGAAATAGGAGAACGCCACCTTTTCCCTAGGATTAATCCTAAAGCTCATGAGGTTATTTCCATACACCAATCTCAGGCGGTTGGGGGAAAAAGAGTCTCTTACCGTTATCTTTAACGAACTTCTTCCGGAGTTGCTTACCTCAACCTTAACCCCAACATAACCTCCTCTAACTACTCGCGTCTTCAAAAGCTTCCTTTCTAAGATCAAGGAGCGAAGGCTCCCAGTTGAAAGGTAAAAATCGAAAAAAGAGACTAGTGGAACGCACAAAACGGCAAATGCTAGAAGAGTCAAGATAGGAGAATTCAGGAAGGCTCCTAGAAACAGGAAGATGAAGCTTGAAGCGATTACAGCCAGAAGGCGGGGAGAAAACAACTATCTCACCTTTACGGTCCTTAACACCGACCTTATCACATCCTCAATTGAAAGACCCTCCAACTCAGCTTCAGGACGCAGTCGTAGCCTGTGCCTCAGCGTAGGGATCACCAACGCCTTTACATCATCTGGTATTACATAGTTTCGCCCATAAATAAGGGCCCTGGCCTTTGCCGCCTTAGCAAGTGAGACAGCAGCCCTAGAACTGGCTCCGAGCACTATTATGTCAGAGTTCCTGGTCCCTCTGGTTAGATCCAATATATAGCCTGCAACCTTATCGTCCAGGTAGACTTTGTCAACTAGCTGCTGAACAGCCCTAATCTCATCTGGAGAGGCTACAGCCTCAATCTCATCCAACCTTTCAAAGCCCTTCCCGTAAATGATCTCAAGCTCCTCTTCCTCCGATGGATAATCAACCACCAGCTTGAATAGAAATCGATCAATCTGGGCTTCTGGCAAAGGATAGACCCCGGTCATCTCTAACGGATTCATGGTTGCTATGACGAAGAATGGATCCGGAAGGAGATGGAGGGTGCCATCCACTGTTACCTGCCTTTCCTGCATCGCCTCCAAAAATGCAGCTTGGCTCTTTGGAGGTGCTCTATTTATCTCGTCGGCAAGCACTACGTTTGCGAAGATAGGTCCTTTCCTGAACTTGAAACTTCCTGTCTGACTTACGTAAACGTAGGACCCTATGATGTCAGACGGAAGCATGTCTGGAGTGCACTGTATCCTCTTGAAGGTGCACCCAGAAACCTTGGCTAAAGACCTTGCGATTAACGTCTTTCCCAAGCCAGGAGGACCCTCAAGCAGTACGTGACCCCTTGCTAGGAATGCCACAATGATGTTCTCCAATAAAGACCTCTTTCCAGCTATGGCCTTCTCAAGCTCATCGAGCATTCTCTGGACCAAAGCTCTGCTCATGCGGACGCCATCGCTATCAGTCTTTTGAGGCTCCAAGCAATCACTCTCCGCCAAGAATTGAGCTTAGAAGCAATTAAACCTTATGCGAAATTCTCATCTCTCTCAAGATCAATACTTGGCTCCTTAAGTTCTCACCACTCCACATTGAGTTCACGGCCGAGCACCATTAAAGTGTCAAATATCCTCGTGAACGTCCTGAAGTCAGATATCCTGCCACCTTTCATGAGGTCTATGTACCTAATCATTAACGTTCTCAAGGAGCCTGCATCCAAGGAAGGATGCCTTGCCAAAATAAGGTCAATTAACCCTGGATCCTCAGGAGAAATGCTCTCTAAACCCAGATCTTCCTTTAACTTATCGAAAATCCTCTCGTAAAGGGGTAGTAGGTATTCACCGTAGCCCACCTCTGCCTCCCGTCTCACAACCTCTGGAACCTTTTCCTCCTCTAATTCCTCTTCTGCTCCACCCAACAGGCCCAGAATAGATCTAAGGAATGGATAGCCAGAAGCAGAGGATATCCCGTAAAGTAGCCCTAGGAAAATGAGTCCAACAGCTGCGAACGACAGGAAGAGCTTGGAGAAGATGGGAATTTCACCCCATCTATCTGCAAACGCAAGGGCATAATAAAAAAGGGGCTTAACCCTCCAAACCCTCTCCTCCATGATGTAAAAGGTTGGAGAGGAGCTGTTGCCAGAGACGTACTCGAGTAAGTATTTCACCACTTCCCGGTTGTCAAACCTCGTGATCATGTCATTTATGAATAGATCTGGGTCG
Organism: Thermoproteota archaeon; assembly: GCA_003661365.1. Classification (GTDB taxonomy): domain Archaea; phylum Korarchaeota; class Korarchaeia; order Korarchaeales; family Korarchaeaceae; genus QMVU01. Next base: position 10,257 of record QMVZ01000028.1, read on the forward strand.
CTTACGACGGCCACCCTACCTCTCTCCAACTTGATGAGGGCTATTAGAGGAAAGGAAGACCTGGGCTCATTCTCATCCCAACTTAAATCGTAATCAACATCAAGCCAACTGACTCCGCTGCTCTTAACCAAAACCAAAAGCTCGCAATCCAACTCCTCCTCTCCATGCTTTACGAGGTATTTGCCTTCAACAAACCTTCCAGTCAGAACTAATGTGCTAGGATAATTGAGGAGCATCGAGTAAGTCCGACCATCAACTGTCAGATTTACTCTTGGAAAACTGGGCTGCTTTGAATAAGATGAGGGCTCAAGGAGCAACTTCTTTGAGAATTTAACGCCGAAGCATTCGCTAATGGAATCTCCCATGCGAAAATCGTCTGCTATGATTAGGCCGCCACCTCTCCTGACGAACTCAATGACCTCCTCGCGCTCAGACTCCGCAAATTCGCTGATTGGACTCAAAATCACCAGAACTGCTCCTTCCAAATCTCCAGTATTGTTAAAACAATCTAAAGACCTAACGAGTTCAACATGCCCTCCCATTTCCGAGATCATTAGGGTCAGGTTTGAGCAACCATCCCACCTTTTGTTGAAGATCGAGAAGGAGGGATTTGGAGAGTAAAAGAGGACAATCATAAGGCCGTAGATTAGCATCAGAAATATGAGTCCCCTTTTTGCCATCATATGGCCTCCTCAGAAATCTCCCTAGCCTCCAAGGATGAGCAGACCAATTCAAGCAGAGCTGAGAACAACTCTATACCCTTGAGGAAGTCCTCTCGCGACAGGTTCAGCTGACTATACTTTGCCCTCTCTAAAAGATTTGAAAAGCTCACTAGCCTAGTTCTTTCACCTTCCTCTAAGTTGTTGTTTCCGATGAACCTTAAAATGAACTCCCTGTAGGTCTCCCACTCTTGCTTTGGAAAATCCAACAAGCTGGCGGTAAGCTCTTGGAACTTATCCCCTAAGAAGATGATCCCCTCCCTGTACTGAGCGGAGTCATAGAAGTCTAGCACCCTGAGATAGATTTCCTCTAGCTCTTCTAGAATTCTAAGGGATTCCTCCTGCTCTGAGGACCTCTCTACAACCTCTTTCTCCAACGTTTTGCCCTTCTTCCCGCTTAAGTAGGCGACGGGTATTGCTATAGATGCAGCTACGCCTATTAGCATGAGCAGAAACAGCTCATTCGTAAATAAAGCCTTTATCGTGCTAGTTTGGCTCTCATTTGTAAACTGGGGAAGGGTCTCATTCCCTTCAGTCACGGTGCCATGTTCACCCGCTGTCTCATTAGTGGTAATGGCAGCAGTCTGGTTTGACTCAGGCTGCTCTTTCTCCCTTCCCACAAATGGTATGGTTAAGTTGCTCAGCACCTCTGAAGTCAATGCATCCTCCGTTCTGACCTGGTCAGGAATTGGATCAACTGGGACCCATCCCACACCGGGGAAATAGACCTCTGCCCACGAGTAGATATCGCTCGTCCTTACCCAGTAGCCTCCAATTGAGACGTCTTTCGGCTTAAAACCGACCACAAACCTGCTAGGTATCCCCACACCTCTGGAAACTAAGATAAAGGCCGTGGCAAAAAGGGAACTATCCCCTTCTTTGTTCTCCAAGAACCAGGCGATAGGATCCCCAGTTACGTTCTGAGCTGATAAGTTAGGATTGAACTTGAATTGGGAGAAATAATCGAGAATTAGATCCAATTGCCCCATTATTGTAAGGTTATCGTCCCTCAAGCTGTCTATCAGGTTATCGAGCTCCCAAGAAATGTCTGCTGGCAAGACAGTGTACCTACTAAGTATCTCCTCTGGGATGTCCTCCCTTCTAGCTTCAGCTAACTTGGTCAAGTTATAGCTGGGCGGGGAATAAGCCACTTGATAGGTCAGACCAGCTGTAGAGATGTTGCCTGAAACAACTAAGGAGCCAAAACTAGTGAGATAACCTACAACATCTCCCTCCACCTCCAACTTAATCCCTGAAATGGTCTCGTTTGAGGTAGGGAGAGGAATCACTCCGACGAAATAACCCGAAGCAGTTCTGTTGATGTGAACGAGGAAGGTATGGTTGTAGCCTTCCGCCAGACTCAGGTTTAAAGTCACGCTTACAAAGCTGAGATCAGACTGCCCCCAACCCTCTCCGTCGAAGACGTCGAAGCTCTCCAACCTCCACAAAATCTGTCTGTCAAGACCTGAGATCATGAAAAGAGGGAGATCTTTCAAGATTGAGGGAGAAGGAAGTAGCCTGATATAGCCCCAGTTGTTCGAGATGTTCCCAGTCACCCAAGATACGATTAACTTCCTCCATGGAGGCAAATTCAGCTCGTGAGCTGTCTCATACCTGACGTGTTGAGGCGGTCCAGCGTATACCTCCTGAAGTGGCAATGAAATAAAGGCTATCACTGAGAAAACGGCAAAGAAAGCCCTTCCAAGCCCTTTTTTTGAGATCCTGAGGTTCATTTTCCCCGCCTAGACAAGGAAACTAACTCACCGTAAATAAAAACCATTACTAATAAGATTGCGATGCATGTTATCTAGGCTGGCTTCCAAAGGCCCTAGCCGAAGGTCTACCTTATAACCCTGAAGACAGCTTCCGTAACTCTTCCGTCAGGAGAGACATCCACGTAATCTATTATGACAGGCTTCCCAAGGGACTTTGAGACAATGCAAGCAATCGCACTGCAGAAAGGGCATCCAATCTGCTCGCAGAGACCAGGAAATCTAAGCTCAATTTCCTTGCAGAAACCCTTTCCTACCACATCTTCCATCCTAACTATGACTTGGTCTCTCTCCACGATGAACTCGAACCCCCTTGAGATTTCAAGCTCCATAAAGGCCCCAGATAGGATCGAAAGGGCATAATGAAGCTCAGCTTCGTCAAAGTTTGCTCCCGTGAGGTCCTCAATAGTTTTCAGGAGTTCAGATCCCGGCGGACTCAATACAATTCCCTCAGGACTCCTAGAGAAAAGCTTCTTCCCTATAGAACCGCTTTCCGGGGGTTGCAAGAGGGCTTCTTCCTTTGAGACGAAAACAAAGATTTCTCCATCCTCCGATGGAATGTAAAAACCCTTTCCAGGGAATCCACCCGGACCAAGCAATCTTCTAAGCAGGGATAGATTAGAATTAACCATTGAGGTGAGGATCTCACCCCTAAAGAACCATCTTGGAGCTATGAGATATAAAAGGGAAGCAAAGAAAAAGAAACCCAGTCCAATAAGCCCAAGAAGTAGCGAATTGAAGCGAAATGACAGAAACAGGAAGAAAGAGCCGGCAATGGCTAGGAAGATCATTGCTAGGAGTGGAGAACTCCTTTTCAACCTAAGCTCTCCTTTTTTCTCAGGTTTATCCATATCAATCACCCAAACACTCTTAACAGACCATAGAAGATGAGGAGAGATATTGCAAACACTCCAAACAAGGTGGCCAAGAGACCGAACCTCCTTTTATCAACAGGTATCCTAGGCACCGTGGATATGAACTCGTAACCTATCAACACGAAGATGGTCAGGATGCTGACCCAGAGCACCAGATCTCCAAAGAGCCCTAGCATAGCTCGGGATAACCGCAACATGATGTAATCAAGAGACAACCTATCCACAGAGGAGAACAGCATCCATTAAAAAATATCCATAATTAGACCTTCTCAATAGTTCATTCCAACTGGTGCGCGAAATGCTAGAGGAGGAACCAACTACTGGGGAAAAACTCGTCCTGAAATTTATCAAGGAGCTTCATGCCAAAGATAAGAGGGTTAGGGTTTTAGATCTCATCAAGCTCGTGGAGAAAGGGACGG
>QMVZ01000029.1 GCA_003661365.1 Thermoproteota archaeon
CATGGTTTAAGGGGGGTTTTGTCGAGAACGCTCTCTATTGGGCGACAAAGGGACAGCTATGGGCATCGATGGTGTATGCAATGAGAGAAGTCACAGAACACTTTGTTGTACTTTATCCTCCCTATGCTAACAAATCTATACCCTCAATAGTACCCTATTTAGATCAAGTGTATTCTCTATTAGTAAAGCTCTCCCGAAGGCATCCCTACGATGGTGACCAGATCGTATTGGACTTTACGAAGGACATATACTGGAGGCTTGGCATGCCAGTATCAGGCCTAGGAGGGAATCCCACCTTCATTGACATATGGGTGCTCCCCGAAGTAGGTGGGGATCCAGAGAGACTAGTTCCCATACTTTTCCATGAAATGGGGCACGTCTTCCTAGGAAGCTACGATTTTCTTTATGGAGAATTCTCAGAAATGCTTGCAGAAATAGCTAAGCTCTATTTGCTTGAAAACCTTGGGTTTGATGATATTTTTGAGAAGGAAGTAGATAAAGCTCTGAAGGCCTTGGAAACTTATGAGAGTAGAGGTTCAAACTTCTCAGAAATTAATGCAGAGGTTCTTACTGGTATGATGATCAAATTAAAGGAAAAATACGGATGGGAGCTCTTTATCAGATATTTCAATCTTGTAGATCGATATACTGTCTTTCCAAAAGTCTCTTTAGATAGAAAGGTTAATGCATTCGTCTATCTAATTAGTATAGCTGCTGGTGAGGACCTAAGCAATAAGTTCAAGGAATGGGGCTTTCCTATCAAAGAAACCTATATCTCTTGCAATTTAGACAAGGTTTGGGGACAAACAGGAAAAACCGTCAGGGTATTTGGGGTTTTGGAGCCCCCAGTTGTTGGAGTAATTTTCATCGACTATAGGGCTAAGGGATCAACGAGGTGGAAGGTGTTGGGTGTAACTTCTACGGACGATTACGGTTGCTACAGCTATGAATGGACTCCCTTGATAGAAGGAGAATACGAGATAAGGGCTAGGTGGGTAGAAGCAATCGACATTGAGTTTGCTAAGTCAGATGTGGTGGATCTTACCATAGCAGAGAATTTTCCTCTTAGTGAATTTGGGATAGGAAGGGTGTTACTCCTTGTATTAAATCCAATAAGTGCATCGTTCTTGTTACTTATCCTTCTTTTCGTATGTAAGAAGCTAAGGAGCTAATCCACAGCTTCCAGAGAGGCTTCCACTAGATATATTAAGCTAGGTTTCTTAATCTTATAGGGGATGAGCCTCTACTCCCGGCACTGACTCAGGGGATGAGGAAGCCGGCATTGAGGCGACCCTTCATTTCAACTTTCTTAGTTGAAATCCGCGCTTTACTTCTTTTTAGAATTACTTGGTATTAACAAAACATGGTGATTAGGTGACTCTGCTAATGGGTGTTAGGTGTAGAGACGGAGTCGCTGCCGGTGCTGATTCCAAAATCCTTAGAGGAGGCGAAGTAGAATACTCAGACAAGATTTTTGAAAAGAACAACGTTGTCATGGGGATCGAGGGGCTTACAGGACTGAGAGATGATTTTCTGCTGCTCTTAGATGCTGGGATCGCAAAGAGAGGTGAAAAGATAACAAAGCTGTATGAGATGAAGGTCATCGTTGAGGACATAATTTCAGACCTTACCAAGAGATATGCAGACAGGGTTGGTGATTCTTCCCCAATAGGGGTTCTTTTGGCTGGTCTAGAGAAAATAACTGGAGGAAAGGCCATCCTATACTTTATACATGGAATAGGATATGGGGAGAGGGTTAACTTCATCTGCAGCGGACATGGCGGGCCTTATGCGACCGCTTTAGCGAAATATCTTCTATCACCGGATCTTAGCGTTGAAGAGAACGCAAAGCTGATAGCATTTGTGATCTCTTGGGTTAGCGAAGAACTTGATGCAACAGTTGGTGGAAGACCACTTGTGGCGATGATAAAAGACGAAGATGCGAGCATAACATATCTAGACGACAGTGTAATAGATGACATGATGGATAAAGCCCAAATTGCCAAGAAAGAGCTTAGAAAACTCTTTCCACTTGGATTTTCTGGGAATGATGGCCCTAAGGGAGTGAATAGATAGAATAGTTGGGGAAAACGAGCTTCAAAAGCTCAAGGCATGTCCCGATTTAACTTTGACCTAAGTTCTTCCAGCCTAACAAACAGCTCCACTATGGCGCTCATCATCAAAACCTCTCTTGCATCGGCTGGAGGATCAACTGAATACGCATCCAACAACCTGTTAGCGGAAGCTATTAGCTCCTTAAGGGCTTTTTTGGTATGTGGATCTCTCTCAACCCTAGCTATCTTCACAATTCTCTCAATCTCTCGTCTTAAAGCCATTCGGAGAGTAGGTGCTGACCTTCCCATTCCAAACCCTCCAGTTCTCTCTTCTTTATCAGAGCTGAAGTAGGAGGAAGCGAGGGGTGCTTTACTAGCCTGATCTTAACGGTTCCTCTTCCACCTACAGGGTCCAACCTTACGAGTATGTGCACAGAATGGGCATGATAGTTCCCACCCAAGGGAGAAAACCTATCCTCTATGGGCTTATTGAATAGAATTACAGTTCTATCACTAGAGGGCAACTTCATGAGCCAAGTAAGCCTTGAAGCACTCTGCAAATCGCGGAATTCAACGTGTAAGTAAGGATCAAACACTAAGAGGAATTCAGAATCCTCTTTAACTGCAGAATTAACAAGTTCTAAAGTATCCTCAAACTTAAACGCTCTAGCGACCTTGAGGTTGCTATCTACTAAATTCCAAGAGACAGATAGTCTTTCAGCCATTGTTTTTAGGAGATATGGGTCCAGCCCGCCAAACTCCTGAATATAGAGCAAGAGTGTCTTCCCCTTTTCTGCTGATAGAACAGCAAGCCGATGGCATAAGAGCGATAAAAGTCCATTATCTGGAGAGTAAAATTCTGTAAGTGAATTTTCTTCTATACCTCCCCCAAGTAAATAATCTAGTGCTCCTATTCTGGTGGATAAGGCTATCCTCCGGCATGTCACTTGAGCTAACATAACCCAGAGTGCGCTAGCAATCACCGTTGAAAAAGACTGAGGAACTTTTTGTAGGTACAGAGATATTAGAGAAAAGTTTTCCATAAAGACTTTTTAAGTTACTCTAGTGTCCATTATTTACCATTAAATACAAAATACCTCACATTGAGGTTTGATTATGCTGGAAGGATGGCTTCTGGACGCAGAGCTGACGAGGGTCTTGGTATCGATGAAGCTTATCTCTGACTCCAGTGAAATCATTAAAGCTGAGATACCTTGGTCTGAAAGGCTGTATCTAACCCCGAAGAACGGATTTTGTCTAGAAGAGTTGGTAAATATACTCGATCAGGCTAATGGAGTTAAGAGACTAAATGTTGAAAGGTGGTACCTTCCTCCTCGCTATAAAAAGGAAGCTAGTGTCCTAGTCGCTGAAGTCAAGCCCTCTGAGTCAAAGAAAATTCTCAAACATCTCAAGGAAAGCGGAGTAGCAGAAATATGGAATCTATTCCCCTCAAGGATCCAGAGGGCATTGAAAAGCCTAGGAATTACGGCTTCATCGTACATTTGTATAGAAAAGAGCGCAGTTAAACTATTGGAGGGACCAGACTCCCTAGAGTACTCTTTGCCTGAACTTCGACCTCTATGGCTAAGATTTGAGGGTTGGGCTGGAAGACCAAACAAGCCATCTTGGCATGCCATCGACAGGATTGTTTTAGAATCAGATGGCTGGTCAAGAGTCATTCCTGTAAGCAGGATGGAGGAAGTTATTGATCTATTGGTGGATCTTAGTCCGCACTTGCTGATTTTCGAGGGAAAGGGTTGGAGAAGATTAATGGAGGAAGTGCCTGGTTTTAAAGCAGCCGTAGATGCCACGAAGCTCGTAGTTCTAGACAAGCCTCCTCCTTTAGATGTGGACCTGCTTGGACTTATCGAGTGGAGCAGGTTATCTGCAATTCCCCTAAGGATAGCTGTTTCTACATCAATAGGGAAGGTTCTCACGAGTATTGAGGCATTTAAAGCTCTTGAATGGAGGTACCTAGTACCAGAAGTAAGGGTAACGATCGAAGGCTGGAAGAGTCCTAGCGAGCTTTTGAGAGCAGACAGAGGAGGGGTTGTTCTAACCCCTAGGCCAGGAATCTACTGGAATGTTGTCCAGATTGACTTCAACTCGTTGTTCCCTTCGATAATGGCAAAGAATAACATAAGCCCAGAGACGGTCAATGATCCTGACTGCCCAGGCCCCAAGTTAGAGGTCCCAGAAGTAGGACACACGATTTGCCTCGGACGCAGGGGGCTTGTGGCTGAGGTGGTGGGCAAGCTAGTTGAGAGAAGAGCACAATTGAAGGCATTAACCAGATCTGCTTCACCAGATGAAATTGGGAGGTATGATTCAGCCCAAAAAGCAATTAAATGGATCCTTGTCGCCTGCTTTGGTTATCTAGGATATAGGAATGCGAGGTTCGGGAGCATAGAGGCGTATGAATGTGTAACTGCCCTTGCAAGGGATATAATGTTCAAATCGATTCGAATAGCTGAAAGGATGGGTTTTAAAGTGCTTCATGCCCTCGTAGACTCTCTTTTTGTCCAAGTTAGTTCAAAGGACCGAGAAAGTGTCCAAAAGCTTATCAGAACTATGGAAAAGGAGACTGGATACGATCTCAAGGTGGAGGCCGATTACACCTGGATTACTTTTTTCAGCGACGTTTCCGGCATTTCGGGAGTTCCTTCTAGATATCTCGGCAGATTAAGAGAAGGGGGTATTAAAGCCAAAGGCTTAGAACTTTGTAGGAAGGATGCTCCCCCTCTGATTAAAAGGACGATGGAGAAATGTCTTTCGATGCTATCTCAGGCAACAAGTGAAGCGGAGCTTAAAGAAGCCCTAATAAAGGCCTTGAGGCTAGTAAAGAAGCGCGAAGCTGAGCTTTATTCTGGACTTGTGGAGGAAAACGAACTGGTTATTGAAAGGAGGATATCTAAACCTCTTGAAAAGTATTGCAAGAGAGTATCGCATGTTTTAGTCGCTATGAGACTTGCTTCAGTTTCAGAAATGGTAAGATACATAGAGTCCCAGATTCCTTATCCTGTTGACTTTGGATTCATGGGTTATTCTGTCGATAAGTATGCCTCTTGGCTTAGAAGGGCCGCAGAACCATTAAGACAGATGTTAAACACGGTTTTTCATGAAAATCGAGAGCTTCACAATCAAAGCAAATTAATGGCTGAGTAGCCTATAGGGACTCTATCCATCTTATGAATGGTTCTTTTCTTGGGGGTGGTCTTGGAACCTTTTCTGGGTATCCAACAGCTATTAAGGCCACGAGTTCCTTGTCTTCACTTCCAAAGAATTCGTTTATTTCCTTAGCTACCCACAAAGGGCCTGTCATCCAGCACGTCCCCAAACCTTCTGCGTAAGCCAAGAGCAAAAAATTCTGTATAGCTGCTGAGCAACTTTCTATTGCACCCGTCTGGTATACTGGTTCCTTCAATCGATCAGTGTATACTGCTACTATCAAAGGCGCACCACCTAAAGTGGAGAAGAACCATCTCACGAATTCAACATGCCTATCGGAAAAGAGTTCCCTTAGCCTCTTTTCCAATAAATTGAAAGATTGGCTGCAAATTTCAACGAGTTTCTCTCTCGCCTCTCCAGTAACCACATAGAAATACCAGGGTTGAGTGTTCATGGCTGATGGAGCCCAAGTACACTCCCTTAGAATTTTCTCAACAAGATCTTTGGGAACAGGTTTATCTAAGAACCTTCTTATGCTTCTCCTCCCCCTTATAGCATCAAGAAGTTCCATTTTAGCTCGGCCGCTATCAATATCTAATCGGAATTTATTAAAGGCAATAATGGCAAATATCAAGTGCTATCAAACGTTAGTGATTTGTCAACAAGCTTCCGAGACCTTCTAGCTTCTTTTTGACTCCTATCTTCCTCATCATGTACCAGAAAGTTGCCGTGTTGCTCGATATTACTGGTACTCCTAGTTCTCTTTCAAGCGAGGCTATAACCTCGATTGTTCTAAAGTTTGTGCAGCTGATGAAAATTCCGTGGGTTCTTGGAACATAAACTTCCTTTGCTAATTTATAGGCCGATCCTGGATTCATTCTCCCTACCTCATTGTTATCGACCGTGCCCAGCCCCTTTATTCTCAGGACTTTTATCCCGTTTTCCTCGATGAACCATTTCTCAAGATCGTTTATCTCCTTAGTGTAAGGGGTAGCTACGCACACTCTCTCAACCTGAAGTTTTTTCAAAGCCTTGATAACGGCCCTTGCTGTGGTTATGGCAGGGATTCCAGTTTTCTCCTTTATTTTTCTCTCTATCTCCACGTCATGATCTTTTCCCCTAAAGAGACTTCCTGAAGTGCAGCCATATCCTATTACATCTACATTTGCATCCGCCAGACGTAAGGCTGCTTCTAACATCCGCTGCTCCATCTCTTCTAACTCATCCACCGTTATTCTTTTGAGCCTCATCCTTGCGGTGTGTACTGTTGCCCATCCAAGAGCCATTCTCCAAAACTCAGCTTCCATAGTCGTATTTGAAGAAGGGACAATCAACCCAAGCCTCATACTCAGTCAGCAAGACTGACATTGCAAAGAGATAAAGGTTCTTTAGCTTGTTACATTAACTAATTGAATAACATGAAAAAATCTGAGATACGGGAGCAGATCTGGAAATTACTTGAAGAGAGGGGCGTTGCCAGATTCCCAAAGCCAATTAAAGGAAGGATTCCAAACTTCGTTGGAGCTGAGATAGCCGCAGCAAAACTAAGACAGCTTGAAGAATATAAGCGGGCAAGAGTCATTTTTTGCAATCCAGATTCACCACAAAGGCCAGTGAGAGAATTCGCCCTTAAAGATGGGAAGATTTTGGTTATGGCTACACCTCGACTTAAGAAAGGATTCCTCCTCTTGGATCCAAGGAAGATTCCTTCCTCTGCTTATTCGAGAGCTTCCACAATAAGAGGTGCTTTCGAATACGGGAAATTGGTCGAACCATGGAGGCTGCTCGCTATTAACCTTAAAGTGATGGGCTCAGTGGCCGTCTCTCCAGAAGGAGGAAGACTAGGAAAAGGACATGGATATTCTGACATCGAATATGTGATCCTTAGGGAAGTAGGAGCTATCTCTGAGGAAACTCCATTAGTGACTACTGTTCACGATCTTCAAATCGTTTCTATTATTCCAATTCAAGAGAACGACGTACCTGTAGACATTATTGTTACACCTAGCCGTGTGATTAGATGTCCTAAGAGACCCAGACCAAAGGGTGTAATCTGGTCTATGGTATCACGAGAAATGATGGAAGCTATACCGGTACTGAAGGACCTATGGAAAAGAGCAGGTTCAGGTTAGAAAAATAAGAGAGGGGGTGTTTGAGATTCATAGGAACTTACTTCCTCTTCTAGAGAGTGTATTTGGCTAAATAATGCATCTAGAGCCTACAAAATAGAAGATGGTATTTATAGCCGAAAATTTGAGATCTAAGTTCTGGAGGCTTGCTTTTTAAAAGTTAAGGGCGTATGATGCTGAAGAACCAGTTGTAATATGGAGATTCGACTATGAGTGATTCCAAAAAGCTAAGATCGGTTCAAGCTGTACTATTTGATATGGATGGTGTGCTGATAGAGAGTAGCAAGGCTTGGTATCATACTCTGAATCTCATTTTAGAAAAGCACAGGCTCCCCAAGATAAGTTGGAACGTATTCCTAAAACACCTTGGACAAAGCATAGAAAAGGATGTGGAGACTTTCTTTAAGATGCTCACAGTTGAACAACTCAAACAGCTGTATATTGAGCACTTTCTAAGATTTATAGATCTTATAGACCCAATGCCGGGTGCAAGGAATGTTCTAAAGAAAATAAATCGCTTTGGATTGAAGACAGGCTGTGTGACCAATACTCCAAAGACTCTTGCCCTTAAAATTTTGAAAAACTTTGAACTACTTGATTTTTTAGGTGTAGTGATATGTGGAGACGAGGTATCCCTTCAAAAACCACATCCAGAGCCCATTTTAAGAGCTTTGAGCACCTTAAGAGTTTCACCTGAAAAGGCTTGCTTTGTTGGAGATACCATTTATGATATAGAGGCCGCAAACAGGGCAGGATGCATTCCAATAGGTCTTAAGGTTGAATCAGACATCAAAATAAATTCTTTAAGAGAACTCATTCATTTATTGGGTTTAAAATCTCTCTAGAACTCTCTAAGTGTGCTCTTTACTAATTTGATGTAATTTCTTCATTTATTCTTCTCTTTATAGGAGCGATATAACGTCTCAGCGTGAGGGACCATGATGTTACTGAAATAGAGCTTAGAGCCATTGCTAGACCAGCGTACATTGGATAAAGCTTACCAAAAGCTGCAAGAGGAATCAGGATAGTGTTGTAGCCGAAGCCCCACGCAAGGTTCTGCATAACCTGCTTTACTGTTCTCTTGCTCAGCTGAATAGCTGCGACTATATCTCTCAGATCATTCCTTACCAGAATTATGTCCCCGGACTCTATTGCCACGTCGGTTCCGCTTCCTATGGCAAATCCCACGTCTGCCTGAGTTAGGGCGGGAGCGTCGTTTACGCCATCCCCTACCATTCCAACAAGGTGCCCTTTCTCCTGCAGCTCAGAAATTTTACTGGCCTTCTCGCCAGGAAGGACTTCTGCAAGGACATCATCAATAACAGGCTCGACCTCTATGGAAGAGTTTATCTTCCCAAGCTTTTCTGCGCACACTATTGCTTTTGGATGACCTGATCGCACGTCCTCCTCATTGTACAATATCTGCCTTTGAAGGTTGCTGAGCTCAACGAAATCCCTGTCTATAACTCTGATCCTTCCTACTCCTGCTCTGACAAGCAACTGAGCCGCTGCTGATCCGAGAGCACCACATCCAATGATGGCAACAGAGCTTTTTCTGACCATCAGAGCCTATTTCTGGTAAGACGATTTGTCTACTGTACCTCTCCAACCATTTGGGAATTAGAGACATCATGCACCGAGGATGCTTGGGTCCAAGGATTTAGGTTTTCCTGAGACGAATGCAACGGCTTAGTTCTTGAGCATATTGCTAAGAGAGGATTGCATCAACTTATTTTTTTAGTTTCAGATAACCAGTTAGGAAGGAAATGTCCCTTGAAGAGTTGGCATCAAGATATGAGGATATAAGAGCTAAGTTAAGCGAGCAGTTCTACTTTCAGAAAGCCGGGCTTCCTTTTGACAAAGATCTAATGAAGTCTTTGTCAGGCGAGATATCGAAGGTCTGTCTAGAGTTTCTGCAGAAGTACAAAGAACCGAGGAGCATGTATCTAGAATCTGTTAGTACAATTGCCCAATCCGAGTCCCTAGAGGCAAGGTTAGAGTTTGAGGAGAAGAGAATGGCCATCATCTACACAGAGAAATACCAATTAGATGGAAAGAAGGTCAATTGGGGTAATTGGAGGCAATTCAACTCAAAAGTTGATGATCCTTCCAAGAGAAAAGAGGTATTTGATGAGTTCCTGACAAAAGCTCCAGCCCTTGCCCCTTGGGTTGAGAAGAGGTTCAGAATTTCAAAGGAGGTTTATGCAAGGTATGGTCTGACCCCGTTAGATGCATATCTAGAGTTAGAAGGTTTTGGATACGATGAACTCAGAGAATTGCTAATGAAACTTGGAGATGGAGCAAAAGAGGCTTTTTTGGCTGCTGCTGAGCACTACGCGCCTGAGGTTCTTGGGAAGAAAAGGTATGAGTATTATGATGATTACTACACTTGGAGAGGGCGCATATATAGGCCGTTAAACAAGTATTTCGAAGGGATGCACCCTGTTAAGAAGGTTCTAGAACTATTAACTTCTATGGGGTTTGACCCTAGGAAGATCAAAGTTGACGATGAAGACAGGGAAAAGAAGAGTCCAAGCGCTTTTTGTTTCAGTATAAGGGTTCCTGATGACGTTAGGGTAGTTTTCAGAAGGGTATCTCCCTTTTCTGATTTCGGAAGCGTTTTTCATGAGTTCGGCCACGGCATACACGGGATAAGCGCCAACCCTGAGGATCCTGTTTGGAAGAGGTACATAGTACCTATGAACGTGGCTGAGACCTTCAGCTATCTTACAGAAAGCATGCTTGAGGAACCTCTATTCCTACAGGAGGAACTAAACCTTGGTAAAGCGGAAATAAACGACATCTTGGACAGGAGAAAGTTCATGAAGCTTGCTTTCTTGACTTTTTATGCAGCAAACGGAATCATGAAGATGGAGTTCTGGAGAAAGGAATATAATGCTGAGGAGGCTGCAAAGAGGTGGCAGGAACTTACAAAGAGGTTCTTCTTAGAGGTTCCTGGCAGTTACTGGTTGTTACATCACATAATGCCAAATTACGAGATGTATTCTCCAAGCTATGTGATAGCGGCCCTTAGGGTTATGACCATTAAAAAGAGGCTGAGGGAAGAATTCGGAGAGAAATGGTGGAAACATCCCGGAGCTGGAAGATTCATAAAGGAACTTGCTGAAACTAGGGGCGAATTCAACGTTAGAGAGTGGAAGTTGGACCCAGATGGCTATCTAAAGGAATATACTGCTTTAAGCTTCCTAAAATAGACTCTAAATCTCATTAGAAAAGGGGCGCTGTCGATTCTCAGCTACATGATTACCTTAAGACAAATTTCGTGACATCCTCTAAACTTAAGAGAGCCCTTTCAAGCGCCTTTTCTACACCCAATCTTCTCTCTATTTCCTTTATTTTCTCAATTTTTGCCTTCGTCGCTGGTTTCTTCACGCAAATGGGGAGAGTACCACACTCTGGCGGAACTCTTTTGATAGAAATCTCATATGTCCCTATTTCCTTCGCTAGTTCAACGATTTCAAGCTTGTTCATACCTATGAGAGGTCTTAATACTGGAAGTCTCGAGGCTTCATCTATAGTTGCTATGTTATCAAGCGTCTGTGAAGAAACTTGTCCTAGGTCCTCTCCTGTCACGATCGCCTTGGCCCCCAGCCTCTCAGCAAGAGCATTAGCTACTCTTAGCATCATCCTCCTTTCCAAGATGTAAGCATACTTGATCTCATCTGGCTTAAGAAGAGAGACGTCATACGATTCTCTGTAGACAAACACTCTGATTTGTTCTCCAGCATGCCAATCCTTAAGAACCTTCATTACATCAATGAACCTCATAAATGAATCCCTGCTAATTCCAGAATGAGCGTAGAGGGCTATTATGGTAGCTCCTCTCTTCATCAGCATCCAAGCGGCAACTGGAGAATCTATACCGCCAGATATCAGGGCTACGACGCTTCCCTGAGTTCCAAGAGGGAGTCCTCCTGGCCCGTTGAATTTCTGAGAGTAGATATAGGTCTCACTGCCCCTTGCCTCGACGAACAGCTCGATGTCCGGGGACTTCAAATTCACTTCTCTGTCAATTACTTTGCCCACCTGTCTAGCTAGTTCTAGGCTATTGTATTCCTTAACTCCTACTCTCTTCGTCCTTACAGCAAAGGTCTTTCCTTCTGGAATCCACTTCTCATAATTTTCCTTGCAAAACCTCAAGATGTCTTCTAGCTTAGTAGTTTCAAGTCTATGGGTTGGTGCTAGCCAACTTAGACCAAATATCCTCCTCAAGGAGGTGAGCGCGAGTCCTACATTCTCAAGCTGAACAAAAACCCTACCTCCTCCTCTGATTACCTTTTTATAAGGTATTTCAGCGCTCTTTAGAGCCGATTTCATGTTTTCAACAAGTTTTTTCTCGAATTTCCTCCTTACAGCGTGAGATTTTAAGATTATTTCATCATAAGAAGCTAGTATCCCATCTACATGCTTCCAAGCCTCTTTTAGTTCGATTGTCTCAAGATAAAGAGGTGACATCTTCTTCTATCCCCTTCACTTCAACTCATATTATATGATTCTAGATGAATCTCTTAATTACATAGGAGTTGTAGACTTTTATCCTATTCTAATGTGTCGAAGGAACCTTTAGTGTAGCGATTTGGAGTCCATTTGAGGAGGATCTCTATTCAATGCGGTGTGGATGGGTGTAAACATTGAATCTATCACCTCGTGCAAAGCCTATCAGCGTGATTCCTGCCATCTTTGCTAACTCCAATCCTCGGCTGAGAGGAGCTGAGAGAGACATAACTAGCGGTATGCGAGCCCGAGCGCACTTGAACACTAGTTCCTCAGATAGACGCCCACTTACAGCTAAAATTTTGTCATCTAGCTGGACTTCTTCTATAAGGGAACTCCCAATCACCTTGTCCACAGCATTGTGCCTTCCTACATCCTCAGAGTAGATTAGAAGTTCTCCTTCTGTGTTGAATAAGGCTGCTGAATGTGTTCCTCCCGTTGTCCTGTACGTCATTGAAGCTTTGTTTAGAGAAATTGACAGGTCTCTGATGATCCCCTTGGGGATGGTAAGATCATTTGAGAGGATCTCCTCTGATACCTCTTTAACGTAAGATATCCTTCTCAGCGCAATAGTTGATGCGCAGCTGTCTGATAGGAACCTTCCGATTTTGGGCAATCTCCTCCCTATATCCTCATCCCCACTTATCTTGGCCTCTATGCTGTCGTCATTAATGACAACTCTTTTTACTTCCCTTACCGAGTTTATTAAGCCCTCAGAGTAAAGGAAACCGATTGACCATTCTTTTAACTGGAAAGGAGTTAGCACAGCTGTCGTGTAAAGGTTTTCATTAACATAAAAATCGAACAGACCCTCTATGGCGACTTCAACATCCGTCTGAAGCTTAGTACCGTATTTTAAGTCAAATTTCAGCGCTTTCCATTTAACCAGCTGATGTAATGACATCTAGACCAATGAACCATTGAGATAGTCCTTATTAATACTCATTAACTTCATAAAGCCCTGTGATGAGTTAAGATGGATCACACGCCAAAAATCCATTCGAGACTGAATTTTCTCTTTAACTTTCTTAGATAGGGCTTTCAGAAGACTTCCTGTTCGAATCTAAAAAGATCGTAATACTTCGGTAGTCTATTCAAACAAACTCAAGAACTCTTTCGGAATGGAGCAACAGGCTGGCACCTTTTTCAGCCCATACTTCTCAGCAATCTGCCATCTCGGAACCGCAATTCTATCCGCTAACCCTTCTTTTAGAATAATTTCGTCTAGCTTCTTTTTGTATTCGGGAGGTCTCATACACCCCAAAGCTATTTCTCCGTTAAATCTCTTTCTAGCGTATCGAAATAGGTTAACCACCCCTTCAACTGGAGGAGGAGATATTGCCTCCATTGGCGTTCCCTTGGTTGGCATAAATACTATGAAGATCAGGACATAAGGGTCGAAATCCAGCAGCACCCCTAATGACTCTTGCTCCATATCGATTTTGCCATAGTGAAAACCTACAGGAATGTGTGGTGCCACGTAAGGAGGTCCCTCTTCCACCAACCATTTTAGCCCGTTTAAGAAATCCTCCTTTGCCCTCCCGAGGTGCATAACATCTTTTATCACCATAGGATCCATGACGAACTCATAGTCTACGATATCTACACCCGCTTCTTCAAGAGCCATTGCAAGTTGTCTTGAAACGATCCCAGGATGTACGCTGATAATTAGGTTAAAGTTTCTCTTGATTTCCTTGATTGTAGGAAGAAAGGGTTGTATCGGCAGCTCTCCTTTAGAGTTGAAACCTCCGCTTATTAGCAAACCCTTTGCCCCTCTCTCATATAGCTTCCCCGCAAGCTTGTACAACTGATGCGGAGATAGCGCAGGAAACATGCCACCTAAGTAATGGGCTTTGCAGTAGTCACACATGAGTGAGCATTTCATTCCTGTAATGCTTATGGCAGGATATGTTTGTCCAGGAATGTAGGCC